>NZ_CBDRFA010000099.1:0-29327 GCF_965343085.1 Nocardiopsis synnemataformans
CCGCAGCGCCGCACCCCCACCACCCCCGAACCCCGGGCGTTGACCGCCCTCCCGCGCCACCTCGCGGCAGCTGGTGCCGCTGCCTCGGCCACAGCCAGCAGGCTGAACGTCGAAAGGAAGCAGGAACAGCCCACCCGCCCTTCAACCCCCTCAGAGCACGCCCAGCCGCTCAGTCCTCGCCCAGCCACAGGTCCGGGCCGAACACCTCGTAGCGGATGCGGCGGGCGGGCACCCCTGCGGCGAGCAGCTGGGCGCGCACGCCGCGCATGAACGGCAGCGGCCCGCACAGGTAGACCTCGGCGCCCTCGGGCAGGTCCACCCCGTCCAGGTCCATCAGCCCCCGGTCGGTGCCACCATCGCCCCCGTCGCCGTCACTTCCTCCGCCATCACCCTCGTCGCCGCCGGTCTCGTACCAGGTCCGGGCGCTCGCGCCGGGCAGCGCACCGACCAGGGCGGCGGTCTCCTCGCGGTGGGCGTGCTCCCCCGGGCTGCGGTCGGCGTGCAGGACCAGGACCCGGCGATCGCTGCCCTGCTCGGCGAGCCGGTTCAGCATGGCCACCATCGGCGTGCAGCCGATCCCGGCCGAGACCAGCACGAGGGGGTGCTCGCCCTCGGACAGGGTCACGTCGCCCGCCGGGGTGGAGACCATGAGGACGTCGCCCGGGACGACGGTGTCGTGCAGCAGGGTGGAGACCTCCCCCGCCGGATCGGCCCCGACGGCGCGCAGGCGCTTGACGGTGATGCGGCGGCACCCACCGTCCCCACCGGTCAGGGAGTACTGGCGGGCCTGGCGGACGCCGTCGGGCATGCGCGTGCGGACGCTGACGTACTGGCCGGGCAGGAAGGCGGGGAGCGGAGCGCCGTCCTCGGGTTCGAGGGTGAGGGAGGCGGTGTCGGGGGTCTCCTGGCAGCGCTGCGTGACCCGCCAGGGACGCCAGGCCCCGCGCCCGGTGTGCCCGCGCTCGGCGTACAGGCGGGCCTCCAGGGCGATCAGGGCTCCGGCCATGAGCCAGTAGACCTCGTCCCAGGCCCTGACGACGCCGGGGGTGGCCGCGTCCCCCAGGGTGGAGGCGATGGCGTCGAAGAGGTACTTGTGCACGATGACGTACTGGTCCTCGGTGACCCCGAGGGAGACGTGCTTGTGGGCGATGCGGGAGAGGAGGGCGTCGGGGCGCTCCTCCGGGTGCTCCAGGAGGAGGGTGGCGAAGGCGGCGATCGATCCGGCCAGGGCCCTGCGCTGATCGCCCGAGGCCTGGTTGCCCCGGTTGAACAGGCCGTCGAGGAGTTCGGGGCGTTCGCCGAGCATCGTGTCGTAGAAGCGGGCGGTGATGGTGCCCAGGGCTCCGGCCACGGCGGGGACCGTGGCCCGGACGGTGGCGGCGGACTCTGTGGAGAGCATGCGACCTCACTTCGGAGAGGGTGTCTCGGAGCAGAAAATTGGTATCTGAAATGCATATTAAATCCGCCTCCACGGGCCCCTCCTCCGGGGTCGCTCCCGCTCCGAGGGTGCAGGTGGGAACGGGTGGGCGCGGGCGGGCTGGCGGGCTGGCGAAGGGGCCGGGCCTCCGGCAGAGCTCGGCCATGCGCCCGTGGGCGGACAGCGACGGAGCGCCGCTGTGGGCTCTACGGGCGCAGCAGGGTCAGCGCGTCGCGCGTGGGCGGGGACACCAGGGACTCCACGGTGACGCCGTCGAGCGAGGTGTAGAACGCCTCGTGCGCCTCGCGCAGGGCACCGCGCAGCCGACAGGCGGCACGCAGCGGGCAGGGCGGGTCGTCCTCGCACCCCGCGAGCTCCCCCGCGCCCTCCAGCTCGCGCACGATCGACCCGACCGAGGCCCGCCGCCCGCTCTCGGTCAGGAGCAGTCCGCCGTTGCGGCCGCGCCGCGCCTCCACCAGCCCCATGTCGGACAGCCGTGCCACGGCCTTGGCCATGTGTGTGTAGGGCACGGAGAGCATCGCGGAGACGGTCCTGGTGGTGAGGAGTTCGCCCTCGTCCGCGACCGCCAGCCGCATGACCAGGCGCAGGGAGACGTCGGTGAAAGCGGTCAGGCGCATGTGTTCAACGTAGGCGACCGGCCCCGGTCACCGCTCCCCCCGGCCGGGGACGGGAGCGGCTCCGGCGGAGGGGCCGCCGTCCTCGGCGTCCAGGGCCTGGTGGCGCCCGGTCTCGCGCGGCATCCAGATCAGGATCACGACCAGTCCGACCACCCCGAAGCACAGCGACACCGTCGCCGCCGTGTGCAGCCCGGACATGAACGCCTCCTTGGCGGGGTCCACCAGGACCCGCCCCTGTTCCCCCAGACTCCGGGCCAGGGCCAGGGTGCCCTCGATCGACTCCCCCGCCGATCGCAGCCGCTGGTCCGCCACGTCCGCCGAGCCCTCGTCGGCGAGCTCCTCCAGGGTGGGGGTGATCCCCGCCCGGTAGCGGAAGGAGATGACCGCGCCCAGGATCGCGACGCCCATCGCCGTGGCCACCTGCCGGACCGTGTTCTGCACGGCGGAGGCGGCACCGGCCCTGCCCGGCGGCACCGACGACATGATCGCGTCGGTGGCGGGGGTCAGGACCACCGCCATCGCACCGGACTGGAGGAAGAAGAACCCGACGATCAGCGGCAGCGGCGTGTCCGGTTCGAGCTGGGTGAAGAACAGGAAGCTGGAGCACACGCCCAGCACACCGACCGCCGCGACCACGCGCGGCCCCGCCCAGCGCACGAGCGTCGGGCTGAGCGGCGCCATGATCATCTGCCCCAGCGCCGCGGGCAGCACCAGCAGACCCGCGATGAACGGGGAGAACTCACGGACGCTCTGCCAGTAGAAGCTCAGGAAGAAGATGATCCCGGACATGCTGAAGAACAGCACCATGATGGTGGCCACGGAGACGCTGAACCGCGGGTCGCGGAAGAAGCGCACGTCCAGGGAGGGGTTGGGCGCGCGCGACTCGTGTACCAGGAAGAGCACCAGCACCACCACGCCGCCGATGAGCGCGCCGTACACGTCCCAGTCCGCCAGGGAGGCCCGCTCTCCCGCGGTGATGATGCCGTAGATGAGCAGCACCAGGCCGGGGACGGACAGCAGCACGCCCAGCACGTCCAGCCTGCCGGGGTTGGCGTCGCGCGACTCGGGGATCAGGAAGAACACCAGCGCCAGGCCCAGCGCCACGAAGGGCACGTTGACGAGGAAGATCGACCCCCACCAGAAGTTCTCCAGCAGCAGCCCGCCCGCCGAGGGGCCGATGGCCATCGCCAGCCCGACCGCGCCCGCCCAGATCCCGATGGCGCGTGCGCGCTGCTCGGGCGGGAAGACGTTCGCGATGATCGACAGGGTCTGCGGCGTCACCATGGAGGCGCCGAACCCCATGACCGCGCGGGCCAGGATGAGCTGTTCGGGGGTCTGGGAGTAGGCCGACAGCGCCGAGGCCGTGCCGAACACCGTCAGCCCCACCACGATCATGCGTCGGCGCCCCCACCGGTCGCCGAGTACGCCGAAGGTGAACAGCAGGCCCGCGAAGACCAGCGTGTAGGAGTTGATCGCCCAGGCCAGCTGCGACTGGCTGGCCCCCAGGCCCCGCTCGGGGTCGGACAGCACACGCAGCGCCACGTTGAGGATCGTGTTGTCGGCCACGATCACCAGCAGGCAGATGATCAGTACCGCCAGCCCGCCCCACCTGCGCCGGTACGCCGTCTGCGCGTCCACCGACCACCTCCACCGCCGAGACCCCCACCGAAACTTCCGCCGATCGGACCGTACCCGCGAACCGCGCCGCCCGCGCGCTTCGGGGGCCGCGAACGGTGTGTTGGCCGTATCCGGGCGGCCCCGGCCGGAAAGTCCCGGCCGCCCCGGGACGACCCCGGCGGAGGACACGAGCCGGTCCCGGCGGGAAACATCCGACCGTCCGACCGGGTTGTCACCGGTGCGGAGAGACGCGGTGCGGGCATGCGATGATGCTTGCGTGCGGTGGCCGCGCCCGGTCGTCCGCAGACGCCGGTCCCGCCTCCTCCGCACCGCCCGGTCCCCCGCGGACCGCCCGCGGCCCCCTCGGCCGCCCCGCGCGCGAGCGCGACAACACCATTCGTCCACACGTCCGGAGACACCCGCGAGGTGCTTCGAGACAACGGAGGGATAACGTATGAGCACCACAGACAAGCCCCTCGCCCCGACCGGGGCGCCGACAGGAAACGCCCTGTACGGCGGGGTCACCAGCCGACGCGTCACCATCCGCGACCTGGCCGCGGCCAAGGGGCGCGGCGAGCGCTGGCCGATGCTGACCGCCTACGACGCGCTCACCGCGCGGGTCTTCGACGAGGCCGGGATCCCGGTCCTGCTGGTCGGCGACTCGGCGGCCAACGTCGTCTACGGCTACGACACCACCGTCCCGGTGACGGTGGACGAGCTGCTCCCGCTGACCGCGGCGGTGTCCCGCTCCACCCGGCGGGCGCTCGTCGTGGCCGACCTGCCGTTCGGCTCCTACCAGGCCTCTCCCCAGCAGGCGCTGGAGGCGGCCTCGCGGTTCATGAAGGAGGGCGGGGCCCAGGCGGTGAAGCTGGAGGGCGGCCACGCGGTGGCCCCCCAGGTGGAGCTGCTGGTCTCGGCGGGTGTGCCGGTGATGGCGCACCTGGGCCTGACCCCCCAGTCGGTGAACACCCTGGGCGGCTACCGGGTGCAGGGCCGCGGCGAGGCCGCGGCCGGTCTGCTCAAGGACGCCAAGGAGATGGAGCGCGCGGGCGCGTTCGCGGTCGTGCTGGAGTGCGTGCCCGCCGAGCTGGCCGCACAGGTGACCGAGCAGCTGTCCGTCCCGACCGTGGGCATCGGCGCCGGTCCGTCCACGGACGCCCAGGTGCTGGTGTGGCAGGACATGGCCGGGCTGAGCCCGAAGGTGGCCAAGTTCGTCAAGACCTACGCCAACCTGCACGAGACCCTGCGCGAGGCGGCCTCCGCCTACGCCGACGAGGTCGTCAACGGGGCGTTCCCCGAGGAACGCCACTCCTACGCCGGCTGAGGGACGGGGTGACCTCGCCCCTCTCCGGACACCGGTGAGCACCGCCGGTCGGGGTCCGTCCCGGCCGGCGGTGTGGTGTCAGGGGCCCGGCGGTGTACGGGCCGGACGCGGTACCGCGCGGCGGTCTGTGAGCCGGGCAACAGACCGAACCGTACTCGGGAGTAGAGTCGCACCGTACCCAGCGCCGACGGGCCGGGGGTCCGGCCCTCCCGGGAGGACAGATGCGCGTCTCGATGCCGCTCCAGTACGCGGGCGACCCCAAGGCCTCCGTCGACCAGGTGGTCGAACTGGAGAAGGCCGGTCTCGACACCGTGTGGGTCGCCGAGGCCTACGGGTTCGACAGCCCCACCCTGATGGGCTACATCGCCGCCCGCACCGAGACCGTGGCGATCGGCTCGGCCATCCTGCCGCTGTACACCCGCACCCCCGCGCTCATCGCGATGACCGCCGCCGGGCTGGACGACCTGTCCGGCGGACGGGCCATCCTCGGCCTGGGCGCCAGCGGCCCGCAGGTCATCGAGGGCTTCCACGGCGTCCCCTACGTCAAGCCGCTCGCCCGCACCCGCGAGACCATCGAGATCTGCCGCAAGGTCTGGGCGCGCGAGGACCGTCTCACCCACGACGGCACCGTCTTCCAGCTGCCGCTGCCCCCGGAGCGGGGAACCGGCCTCGGCAGGCCGCTCAAGATCATCAACCACCCCGTGCGCCCCGAGATCCCCGTCTACGTGGCCTCCCTGGGCGTGAAGAACGTGGCGCTGACCGCCGAGATCGCCGACGGCTGGCTCCCGCACCTGTTCATCCCCGAGAAGGCCGACAGGGTGTGGGGCGAGGCGCTGGCCGAGGGGAGGGCCAGGCGCGACCCGTCCCTGGGAGAACTGGAGGTCTCCGCGGGCGGCCTGCTCGCCATCGGTGAGGGCGAGGACACCAAGAAGCTGCTGGACCTCGTGCGGCCGATGATCGCCCTCTACGTCGGCGGCATGGGCGCCAAGGGAAAGAACTTCTACAACACCGTCGCCCGCCGCTACGGCTACGAGGAGGCCGCGGAGAGGATCCAGGACCTGTACCTGGAGGGGAAGAGGGACGAGGCCGCGGCCGCCGTGCCCGAGGAGTTCGTGGAGCTGACCAACATGGTCGGCCCGGAGTCCTACGTGCGCGAGCGCGTGGAGGCCTTCCGCGCCGCCGGGGTGACCCAGCTCAACGTGACCCCCGTGGGCGAGGACCCGGCCGCGCTGGTCGGCAAGGTCAAGGAGTGGGTGTCCTGACCCCCGACCGGGTTCCTGGCGGCTGAGCGTGCCCGGCCGCGCGGCGCCGGCCCCCGCGGCGGGGACCGGCGCCGTACGCGTGCGGGCGCCTCGGACCGGCCCGGACACTGCCAGCCCGGACGCGTTCGGTCGGGGCTACAGACCGGTGATCCGGATGCCCGCGTGGGTCTTGTAGCGGCGGTTCACCGCGATGAGGTTGGCGGTCAGGGCCTCGACCTGGTGGGCGTTGCGCAGGCGGCCGCCGAAGACGCCGCGCACCCCCGGGATCCGCTCGGCCAGGCCGCGCACCACGTCGGTGGCCTCGCGGTCCTCGCCCAGCACCAGGACGTCGAGGTCCACCTCCTCGACCTCGGGGTCCAGCAGCACCACCGCGGACACGTGGTGGAAGGCGGCCGTGACGCGGCTGTCGGGCAGCACCTCGGCGGCCTGCTGGGCGGCGCTGCCCTCGGCGACGTCGAGCGCGAAGGGGCCCTTCTTGTCGAAGCCGAGGGGGTTGACGCAGTCCACGACGATCTTGCCCGCCAGCGGACCGGCCAGCTGCTCCAGCAGCTCCCGGTGGCCGTCCCAGGGCACGGCGACGATGACGACGTCGCCCGCGGCCGCGGCCGCGGCGTTGTCCAGGCCGCGCACGTCGATCGGGGAGGTCTCGGCCTCCACCAGTTCCCGGGCGGCCTTCTCGGCGCGTTCGGCGCTGCGCGAGCCAAGGTGGACGGTGTGCCCCGCCAGGGCGAGGCGGCGGGCCAGGCCACGGCCCTGGTCTCCGGTCCCGCCCAGGACGGCGACGGACAGCCCGGCGACGTCCGCGCCCGCGGGTGTGCTCTGTTCAGTCATGCGCCGATCCTGTCAGAGGCGCCGACGGGAGGCACCACCCGGCGCGGCCCCGCGCGGTGGACCGGAGCACGCGTGGGCGGGGGTCACCGCTCCTCCTCGTCGGCTTCGTCCCAGGCCTTGTTGCGCCGGGCCGCGATGGCCAGCGCGCTGGCGGCGGTGGCCTCGTCCGGATAGGGGCCCATGCGCTCCTTGTTGGGGCAGCCGGGGCCGTGCTCCACCCGGTTGTGCCTGAGGCAGTACCACCACTTGTCGTCCAGCTGAGTGTCGTCCAGCTGGGTGTCGTCCAGCGGAGTGTCCTCGCTCACCGTGACTCGCTTTCTACGGGACGCTGCCCGGGCGGGAACGTGCTTCTCGGGGGGCACCTACCCAGGCCCGGGCGCTCCCCACACCCGTGGGGGGAAGGGCGTCGTCCAGGACCGCGCGGCCGACCCACGAACTACAATCAGTGTCCATGACTACTCCGCTGGTTCCTGGGCGAATCTCGCCACAACGTTCGGTTCCCTCCCACATCGTCCGCCCGGAGTACGTCGGACGGAAGCACCCCGTGGAGGGGGTCCTCGGCGACGTGCAGACCCCCGAGACCATCGACCGGATGCGCGTGGTGGGACGGCTGGCGGCCCAGGCCCTGGAGGAGGTCGGCCGCAACGTCCGGCCCGGGGTGACCACGGACGAGCTGGACCGGATCGGCCACGAGTTCCTGCTGGACCACGGGGCCTACCCCAGCCCGCTGGGCTACAAGGGCTACCCCAAGTCGCTGTGCTCCTCGCTCAACGAGGTGATCTGCCACGGCATCCCCGACGACACCGTGGTCTCCGACGGCGACATCGTCAACATCGACATCACCGCCTACCGGGACGGCGTGCACGGCGACACCAACGCCACGTTCCTGGCCGGGAACGTCTCGGAGGAGCACCGGCTGCTGGTCGAGCGGACCCGGGAGGCCATGACGCGTGCGATCAGGGCGTGCCGGCCGGGCCGCCAGATCAACGTGATCGGCCGGGTCATCGAGTCCTACGCCAAGCGCTTCGGCTACGGCGTGGTCCGCGACTTCACCGGGCACGGCGTGGGGCCGGAGTTCCACTCGGGCCTGGTGGTGCCGCACTACGACGACCCGCGCGCGGACACCGTCATGGAGCCGGGGATGACCTTCACGATCGAGCCGATGATCACGCTCGGCGGCGTGGAGTACGACATGTGGGACGACGGCTGGACGGCCGTGACGGCCGACCGCAGGTGGACCGCCCAGTTCGAGCACACCCTGGTCATCACCGAGTCCGGCGCGGAGGTCCTCACCCTGCCGTAGCCGCCGCCCCGGCCCCTCCCGTGCGCCCTCGGGCGGAACGCGGCGCCCGAACGTGGCTACGGGAGGGGCCCGAGGCGTAGGGTCGTGCGGGTGAAGATCCTCATCTCCGCCGACATGGAGGGCGCCACGGGCGTCACCTGGCCCGCCGACGTCGAGCCCGGCACCGAGCAGTGGCAGCGCTGCCGCGCCATGTTCACCAGCGACGTCAACGCCGCCGTCGAGGGCCTGCTGGAGGGCGGCGCCACCGAGGTACTGGTCAACGAGGCGCACGCGACCATGCGCAACCTCCTGCTGGAGGAGCTCAACACCGACGCCACGATGATCACCGGACGGCACAAGGAGCTGTCCATGGTCGAGGGCGTGCAGTCCGGCGACTGCGACGGCGTGGTGTTCCTCGGCTACCACTGCGGCGCCGGTGACGAGGGCGTGCTGGCGCACACCTACCTGCCCAACGCGGTGACCGGCGTGTGGCTGGACGGCGAGCCCGCCAGCGAGGGCCGCCTCAACGCCGCGGTGGTCGCCGAGTACGGCACACCGGTCATCCTGGTCACGGGGGACGACCGCGCCTGCGAGGACGCCGCCACCTACGCCCCGTTCGCGCGGACGGTCGCGGTCAAGGAGCACGTCAGCCGGTACGCGGCACGCTGCCGCCCCCCGGCCGCGACCGCGCGGGACATCCGGGCCGGGGCACGCGCCGCCATGATGCTGGCCGGGCGTCTGGAGCCGGTCGGGCCCGAGCCCAGGGCAGTGGAGGTGGAGGTCGACTCCGCGCAGCTGGCCCAGGCCGCCGCCGTCGTCCCCGGTGTCACGCGCACGGGGGTGCGGCGCGTCCGGTACGTCTCCCCGGACTCCTACGAGATGATCCGCTGCTTCAAGGCGGTCACCACGCTCATCTCCAACGCCATGGAGGAGCGCTACGGCTGAGGCCGGGCCCGGGATCGCAGGGGCCACCGCCCGCGAATGCCGGAGCGTGGCGGGCGGGGCTGGTAGAACTGTGCCGGGGAGCACTTCGTCACCACTGGCCACTAGGGTTCTCCCCCGTTACTGACACCTCAGCGAAAGCGAGGCGCGCCCGTGGGCCACATCGCCACTTCCTTCCCAGAGAGAACCGACGGCTTCCCGGAGAGGACCGACGGCCTCACGGCGGCTGGGGAGGACGCCGTCCATCTGGCCCGCGGCCTCGTCCGCCGCGACTCCACCAACCACGGGGGCGGCCGGGGCGACGAGCGCGAGGCCGCCGAGTACGTCGCCGAGGCCCTGGGCGACGCCGGGCTGGACCCCCTGCTGCTGGAGTCGGCCCCCCGGCGCGCGAACGTGGTCGCGCGCGTTCCCGGCACCGACCCCTCGGCCCCGGCGCTGCTGGTGCACGGCCACCTGGACGTGGTGCCCGCCGACGCCGCCGACTGGACGCTGCCCCCCTTCGCCGGGGAGGTCGCCGACTGCCCCGTCACCGGCGTGCCCGCGCTGTGGGGGCGCGGCGCGGTGGACATGAAGAACACCATCGCCACGGTCACCGCCGTCGTGCGCCACTGGGCGCGCCACGGGCTGCGGCCCCGGCGCGACATCGTGCTGGCCTTCGTCGCCGACGAGGAGGACAGCGCCGCCTACGGCGCCGACTACCTGGTCCGCGAGCACGCCGAGCTGTTCGAGGGCTGTACCACCGCGATCGGTGAGGGCGGCGGGGAGACCATCCACGCCCGCACGGCCTCCGGGGAGCCGGTGCGCCTGTACCCGGTGGGCGCGGCCGAGCGCGGCAGCGCCTGGCTGTCCCTGCGCGCCCAGGGCACGGCCGGGCACGGTTCCCGGCCGCCGCGCGACAACGCGGTCGGCGCCCTGGCCGCGGCCCTGGCCCGGATCGACGGGTACGAGTGGCCGCTGCACCTGACCCCCGTCACGCGGGCGGCGATCGACGCGATCGCCGCGGCCCTGGAGGTGGAGCGCTTCCCCGGTGACACGGCGACCGCGGAGGCGGTGGACGCCCTGGTCGCCAAACTGGGGACGGCCGCCCCGCTGATCGGCCCGACCACGCGCAACAGCGCGACGCCCACGATGCTCTCGGCCGGGTACAAGGTGAACGTGGTGCCCGGGGAGGCCACGGCGGGTGTGGACGGCCGGGTGCTGCCCGGCGCGGAGGAGCAGTTCGCCGCGGCCATGGAGGAGCTCACCGGCGACCGGGTGTCCTGGGAGTACGCGCACGGTTCGCCGCCGGTGACCGCGCCCGTGGACTCCCCCGCGTTCGCGGAGCTGCGCGAGGCCCTGCTGCTGCACGACCCCGGGGCCCACGTGGTGCCGGTGTGCCTGTCGGGGGGCACCGACGCCAAGGTGTTCTCCCGGCTGGGCATCGACTGCTACGGCTTCTCCCCCCTGGCCCAGCCCGAGGGCCTGGACTACTCGGGTCTGCTGCACGGTGTGGACGAGCGGGTGCCCCTGGAGGGACTGCGCTTCGGCGTGCGCGCGCTGGACACGTTCCTGCGCGCCTGAACGGCGGATCCCCTGGTCGGCTGGGAGGCTGGTGTTTCGGGGGCCGGGTTTCGAAGGGCCTGATGCCGGGGGCCGGGTCTCGGGAGGCCCCGCGGCCGGGCGGGCGACCGGGCAGGACCGGGCACGCGGTCGGCGCGGCGGCGGGAGTGTCCGAGCGCTGGTGGTGGGGAGAGGCGTCGCGTCCGGCTGACGCGCACGAGCGAGGGAGAGGGCCGAGGGTGGGAGAGGCGATGACCGAGGTGGCGGACGCGGCGGTGCGGGTCCCGGACGCGCGGGGTGTGCGCGCGCTGGTCCGACCGCCGCGCCTGCGGGAGGGCGACCGGGTGCGCCTGGTCGCCCCGTGCAGCCCGGTTCCCGCGGAGCGGCTGGAGGCCGCGGTGGGAACGCTGCGCGGCTGGGGGCTGGAGGTGGAACTGGCCCCGCACGTGCGCGAGCGCCACCCGCGGCTGCCCTACCTGGCCGGTGCGGACGCCACGCGGGCCGCCGACCTCCAGGAGGCCTGGTGCGACCCGGACGTGGACGCGGTGCTGTGCGTGCGCGGCGGTGACGGGGCGCACCGGACGGTGGACCTGCTGGACTTCGACGCGATGCGCCGGGCCGAGCCCAAGGCGCTGGTCGGGTTCAGCGACATCACGGCGCTGCACGAGGCGTTCGCGGTGGAGTTGGGCGTGGCCACGGTGCACGGGCCCGTGGTCGGCACGGGGTACTTCGTGGGCGACCCGGCGGCCCAGGAGGAGCTGCGCGCCACCCTGTTCGAGCCCGAGCGGCGGACCGTGCTGACCTCGCCGGGCGCGCACGCGTTGGTGCCGGGGCGGGCCGAGGGGGTGACCTTCGGCGGGAACCTGAGCCTGCTCAACGACGGTCTGGCCGCGCCGCACAGCCGCCTGTCGGCCTCCGGCGGCATCCTGCTGCTGGAGGACGTCGCCGAGGACGTGGCCCGGCTCGACCGGATGCTCACGCACCTGCTGCGCACGGGGTGGGCGGCCGGGGTGGCCGGGGTGGCCCTGGGCACGTGGACGGACTGCCCGCCGGGGCCGGAGGTGGTCGCCGAGCTGATGCGCGACCGGCTGGAACCGCTGGGGGTGCCGGTGCTGTGGGGGCTGGAGTTCGGCCACTGCGCGGCCCAGCTCACGATTCCGCTGGGGGTGCCCGCCCTGCTCGACGCGGACGGCGGCCGCCTGGAGCTGGCCGTCCCGGGTCTGGTCTAGGCTTCCCTCCCCAGTGGCGGGTGCGGGGGCTCACCCCGCTTCGCCCCCGCACCGACGGCATCCGGCCCTGTCGGACGGTGGTTCTGTGTCCGGTCGCCCTTGACCTCAACCTTGCTTGAGGAAGCAGGATGGCGGCCATGGGCACCACACGCAGCGAGACGCTCCTGTTCCACAACACCATGCGCGTCGCCGACGGCCATTTGGCGCAGTACCGCGAAGCCGTCGAGTCCGCGGTCGCCTTCACCGAGGAGCACGCCCCGCAGCTGATGGTGGAGGTCTTCCTCGACGAGGAGGACATGCTGGCCCACAGCTTCCAGCTCTACGCGGACTCCGAGGCGGTCCTCACCCACTGGAGACTGTCCGACCCCTACATCCGCGCGGTCAACGAGCACTGCTCGGTCGTGAGCTTCGAGGTGTACGGCGAGCCGGACCAACGGGTGCGGGAGGGCATCACGGCGTTCAGCCCCGGGTTCCCGGTGACCTTCTACCCGCGCATGGCGGGCTTCACCCGCCCTCTCGCGACCGCACGCCAGTGAACTGTCCGGAACCGTTGTCGGTGTGACGCGCGGGTTCTGACCTGCGATGATCTTGTACTTATAGCGAGGTTGGGCGGTCGAGACGCGCTATAGGTACAAGATCACGGCGGAGGGGCCGGGCTCGGCGGCCTTCCCTCGCCGGATAGCTATACCGGTATTCATATGTGCCCCGGTGCCGTGGCGTTAGACTCGTCGCATGGTGCGTGAACCGCTGACCGCAGACCAGATCGAGCGCGGGCGCCTCCTGGGCGGTCTGCTCCGGCAGGCCCGCGCGGAGCGCACGATGGTCGACGTCGCGCGTGAGGCCCGGATCTCGGTCGAGACCCTGCGCAAGATCGAGGGCGGGCGCATCCCCACCCCGACGTTCTTCACTGTCGCGGCGATCGCCGCCGCGCTCGGCCTGTCCCTGGACGACCTCCTGCGCAGGGTGGACGCCGCCGCGACCGCGGCCCAGGACCCCGCGACCGCCTCCCTGGCCGTCTGACTTCCCACCCGCCCCCTAACGTTGGTCGTGTACCCGCGAGTACGGGTCCGTGTCAGCCGCCCCTTCCGGCGGCGGACACGGACCGGGCCGCGTCAGCGAGGACCACAGGGGGAGCACATGAACGAACAGGCGCTGAGGGTGGACGAGGCCGAACTGCGCGGCCTCCTCGACGGCCGCTGGGCCCACGTGCGCGAGCACATGCGCGACGCCCTGCGGGGAGACCTGTACGCCCCCGTGTACGGACTGTCGGTGGAGGAGCACCGCGCCCGCACGCTCACCCAGATCAAGGCCCTGGCCAAGACCGACCTGCCCGCCTACGGCTTCCCCGCCTCGGTGGGCGGACGCGACGACGTGGGCGCGTCCGTGGTCGGCTTCGAGATGCTGGTCAACGACCTGTCGCTCATGGTGAAGATGGGTGTGCAGTGGGGGCTGTTCGGCGGGGCGATCAGCGCCCTGGGCACCGAGGCCCACCACGCCGAGTACCTGCCCGGCACGATGTCGATGGAGCTGCCCGGCTGCTTCGCGATGACCGAGACCGGCCACGGGTCGGACGTGCAGAGCCTGCGCACCACGGCCGTCTACGACCCCGACACCGAGGAGTTCGTGGTCCACACCCCCGACGAGGGGGCGCGCAAGGACTACATCGGCAACGCGGCCCGCGACGGCCGACTGGCGGTGGTGTTCGCCCAGCTGAGCACCGGCGGCGAGGAGCACGGCGTGCACGCCCTGGTGGTCCCGATCCGGGACGGGCGGGGCAGGCCGATGCCGGGCGTGCGCATCGGGGACTGCGGTCCCAAGGCCGGGCTCAACGGCGTGGACAACGGGCGGCTGGAGTTCGACCGCGTGCGGGTGCCGCGCACCAACCTGCTCAACCGGTACGGGGACGTGGCCGCCGACGGCACCTACTCCAGCCCCATCGAGAGCAAGGGCCGACGCTTCTTCACCATGCTCGGAACGCTGGTCCGCGGCCGGATCAGCGTGGCGGGCGGCGCGGGGAGCGCCGCCAAGGCCGCGCTGACCATCGCGGTGCGCTACGGCGACACCCGCCGCCAGTTCACCCGGCCCGACGGCGAGGGGCGGCCCGAGCGGGAGGTGCGCGTCCTGGACTACCTGGCGCACCAGCGCAAGCTGCTGCCCGCCCTGGCCCGCACCTACGCGCTGCACTTCGCGCAGGAGGAGCTGGTCACCCGGCTGCACGAGCTGTCCCGCTCGCCCGAGCGCGACGAGCACGCCCAGCGCGAACTGGAGTCGCGGGCTGCCGGGCTCAAGGCGGTGGCCACCTGGCACGCCAGCGAGGCCATCCAGACCTGCCGGGAGGCGTGCGGCGGCGCCGGGTACCTGTCCGAGAACCGGATTCCGCAGCTCAAGGCCGACTCCGACATCTTCACCACCTTCGAGGGCGACAACACGGTCCTGCTCCAGCAGCTCACCAAGGGCCTGCTGACCAACTTCAAGGACTCGTTCGGCGACCTGGACCAGCTGGGGCTGGCCCGGTTCATGGCTGGCAAGGTCTTCGAGACCGTCATCGAGCGCACCGCCGCGATCCCGCTGATCGAGCGGCTCGTCGCGGCCGCCCCGGGGCGCGGTGAGGAGGCCAGCCTGTACAACCGGGGCTGGCAGCTGGAGCTGCTGGAGGACCGCGAGAAGCACGTCATCGAGGGCCTGGCCGCGCGGCTGCGCAGGTCCGGCAGGAACGGCGACGACGCCTTCGACGTGTTCAACCGCGCCCAGGACCACGTGCTCACCGCGGGCCGCGCGCACATGGACCGGGTGGTGCTGGAGGCGTTCGTGGCGGGGATCGACCGCTGCGGGGACACCTCGACCGCCAAGCTGCTCAACCGGCTGTGCGACCTGTACGTGATGTCGGTGATCGAGGAGAACCGCGCGTGGTTCCTGGAGCACGAGCGACTCTCCACCTCACGGGCCAAGGCGGCCACCCAGGCGGTGAACGACCTGTGCCGGGGCCTGCGTCCCTACGCCGTGCGGCTGGTGAACGCGTTCGGCCTGCGCGACGAGTGGTTGGCCGCGCCGATCGCGTTGGGGGGCGAGCACGCCCGCCAGGGCGACCCGGCCCCCGGGCGCGGCTGAGACCCGCCGTCGCGCCGCCGCTCCTCCCCGTGCCGGGGCCCGCCCGGGCACGGGGAGGCGGCGCGGGGCACAGGGCGGCGCGGGCGCGTGTGGAGATATGCTAGTCAAAGTTGAATAGCGCGGACCGTCGGGCAGCACGGACCCCGCGCCGGTGAGATGAGGGGGTGTGGATGTCGGCCATCCGGCTGCTGGTCCTGGGAGCGGTCCGCCTACGCGGGCGGGCGCACGGCTACCAGGTACGCAACGACCTGGAGTTCTGGGGCGCGCACGAGTGGTCCAACGCCAAGCCGGGGTCGATCTACCACGCGCTCAAGCAGATGGCCCGGCAGGACCTGCTGCACGCCCACGAGACAGCGCCCTCCACCGCCGGGGGTCCGCCCCGGACCGAGTACGAGATCACCGGGGAGGGCACCCTGGAGTACTTCGCCCTGCTGCGCCGGGCGGTGTCCTCGCACGACGCGCGCCTGGACGTGCTCTCGGCCGGTCTGGGCTTCATCGTCGACCTGTCCCGGCGGGAGGCGGTCGACCTGCTGAGGCGGCGGGTCGAGGGCCTGGAGGAGTGGCGCGGAGACGTGGTCACGTACTACGCCCCGGAGGAGGGGCCCGGCCAGATGGGCCACATCGGCGAGGTCATGGACATGTGGGTGCACTCCGCGGAGTCGGACGCGGCGTGGACGCGCTCGCTGATCCGGCGGATCGAGGGCGGCGCCTACTCCTTCGCCGGTGAGGAGGGCGACGCCTACGAGGGCGTCCTCACCGGCGAGGAGCCGGGCGCGACCCCCTCCGACTGAGGCGGTCCCTCAGTCCCCGTCCGCCTCCGCGGTCCCCGCGCCGAGCCAGCGCCGCAGTTCGGAGGCGTTGCGCAGCTCCCCCTCGATCCTGCTCCGTTCACCACTGGTGAGGGCGATCCCGTCCAGCCGCTCCCGCCACTCCCCAATGCCCTCCTCCTCACCGAGGGCGACCGCGAGTTCGATGAGCATGGCCAGCGCCAGCGCCCGCTCCACCGGAGGCGCCTGGTCCCCGTGCCGTTTCAGTCCGGAGCGGATCCGCCGGAAGGCGGCGAGGTCGTCGGTCTTGAAGTCACGCAGGATCCGGGCGCCGTCCAGGACGCGGGCGAGCCCGTCGAGTTCCTTGGAGCCGCCGTACTCCAGCCTCTCGGGCTCGCCGCGCTGGATGAAGATGAGCGAGTTCCCCGAGGGGTCCATGAGCGTGAAGCGGCTGGCTCCCGGCCGGTGGCGCGTGATGCGCGGCAGCCCCTTCGCCAGGACCCTGCCGTAGGCCCGGCGCATGGCCTGCGTGAGGGCGGCGTGGTAGGGCGCGACCGCGTCGACCATGACCAGGCAGCCGCCACTGTTCTCCAGGCCGGGGTCCAGGCCCTTCGGGGCGCGGCCGTAGTGCAGGTCGAAGCCGCTCCAGTGGAAGGCCAGGTAGAGGTAGGGCCTGGTCTGCTCGTAGGTGACCTCGAAGCCGAGCGCCCGGTAGAACTCCAGGGTGGCCTCGGCCGAGACGCAGGGCAGCAGCGGAACCGTCGTCTCGTTGGCCCGGACCGCGACCGCCCCCGGTCGCCCCTGACCCTGGTCCTGCTGGGCGTCCACGCCCGTACCCGCGTCCGTGCCGCCACCCGCCCGCGCGGTGTCCGTTCCGGCCATGCGCACCTCCCATTAGTCAAGTTTGATTACTTTGCGAGGGTAGCCCTCTCCGAGTCCACTGGTCAAACTTGACTACGAAGGCGCGAACGTCGGACTCCGCCGCCGCGCACCACCGGCCCCGGAGGCCCGTCGGCGCGTCGCGCCCCGCGAACCGGCCCCGCCACGGGTCTTTCCTCGACAGGGCGGTCGTCCTAACATGAGTCACCTTCATGTTAGGTAGGTCACGCGTGCGCACACCCCCGCACAGCCCTCCCCCTCCTCCCAGACGCCCGCCGCGCTCGCCGAGCCCACCCGGCCCGTGCGCCGCCTGTGGGTGGCCGGGATCAGTCTGGCCAACCTCGGCATGTGGATGGCCTTCTTCGGCCCGCTCCAGGTCCTGCTGCCCGAACAGGTCGGCCTGCTCGCCCCCGGCTCCAAGGAGACCGCCCTGGCCTGGGTGACCGGGGCGGGAGCGGCCTGCTCCACCCTGGGCACCCCGCTGGCCGGGGCCCTGTCCGACCGGACCACCGGACGGTTCGGGCGCCGACGCCCCTGGATCCTGGCCGGTGCGCTCCTGGGCGGCCTGGGCCTGGTGGTGCTCGGCCGGCAGGACGGCGTCCTCGGCGTCCTGCTGGGGTGGTCGTTCGTCCAGGCCGCGCTGTCCTGCCTGAACGCGACCCTGCTCGCGGCCGTGCCCGACCACGTGCCGGTCCGCCAGCGCGGCGTGGTCTCAGGGTGGATCGGCATACCGCAGTCGGCGGGCGTGGTGGTGGCGGTGCTGCTGGTGACCGTGGTTGTCACGGGGATCGCCCCCGGCTACGCCCTCCTCGGCGGGCTGACCGTCCTGTGCGTCCTGCCGTTCGCACTGCTGGCCCCCGACCCGCCGCTGCCCCGCGAGGCCCGCCCCTCCTGGAGCGGGTTCGCGCGCGGGCTGTGGGTGTCCCCGCGCCGGTACCCCGACTTCGGCTGGGCGTGGCTGACCCGTTTCCTCATGCAGACGGGCAACGCCATGTTCACTCTCTACCTGCTCTACTTCCTCACCGACGCGGTGGGCTACGAGGAGTTGTTCCCCGGCTCCTCGGCCGCGGACGGGCTGCTGGTGCTGATCGCCGTCTACACGGCGGCGGTCGTGGCCACGACCGTGCTGGCCGGTCTGGTCTCGGACCGCATCGGTCGCCGCAGGGGGATGGTGTGCCTGTCCGGGGTGGTCTCGGCGGTGCCCGCGTTCCTGATCGCCGCGTTTCCGACGTGGCCGATGAGTCTGGTGTGCGCGGTGGTACTGGGCATCGGCTTCGGCGTCTACCTGTCCGTGGACAACGCCCTGGTCACCGAGGTCCTGCCGAGCGCGGGCGGACGGGCCAAGGACCTGGGGATCGTCAACATCGCCAGCGCCGGGCCCCAGGTGCTCGCGCCCGCCCTGGCCGGTCCGATCGTGGTGTATCTGGGCGGCTACCCGGTCCTGTACACCGTGTGCGGACTGCTCAGCCTGCTGGGCGGGGTGCTGGTGTGGCGGATCCGGGGTGTCGCCTGAGTACCCGCCGGTCCCACCCCGTCCGACCCGCGACCCCCGTTCGCCCCGAGCACCCCGTCCGACCGCAATCCCCGTCAGACCCAGCGAAAGGCAGGTACCGTCCATGTCGTCACCGTTCCTGTGGGGAGTGGCCTCCTCCGCCTTCCAGATCGAGGGCACCCTCGACGAGGACGGGCGCGGCCCGTCGGTGTGGGACGTCTTCTCCGAGCGCCCGGGCGCGGTCCGCGACGGGCACAGCCCCGCCCTGGCCTGCGACCACTACCACCGGTGGGCCGAGGACGTGGAACTGCTCGACCGGCTCGGGGTGAACGCCTACCGGTTCTCGCTCGCCTGGCCCCGGGTCGTGCCGACCGGGCGCGGCGCGGTGAACGGGGCCGGTCTGGACTTCTACGACCGCCTGGTGGACGCTCTGCTCGCCCGGGGGATCGCCCCGGTACCGACCCTGTTCCACTGGGATCTGCCCCAGGCGCTGGAGGAGGCGGGCGGCTGGAGCGAACGCGACACGGCGCACGCGTTCGCCGAGTACGCGGCGGCGGCCGCCGACCGCCTCGGCGACCGGGTGGACCGGTGGATCACCCTGAACGAGCCCCTGGTGCACACCACCTACGGGCACGCGCTCGGCGTCCACGCCCCGGGGCGGACCCTGGCGGTGCCCGAGGTGATGCGGGTGGCCCACCACATGCTGCTCGCGCACGGGCTCGCCGCCGGTGAGCTGCGCTCGCGCGGCCTGGAGGCAGTGCTCACCAACAACTACTCCCCCGTCAGCCCCGCCACCGGCTCCGAGGCCGACACCGCCGCCGCGCACGCCTACGACACCCTGCACAACCGGTTGTTCACCGACCCCGTGCTGACCGGCGCCTACCCGGACCTGTCGGCGTTCGGCGTCGCGGAGGTCCCCGGCGTGCGCGAGGGCGATCTGAAGGCGGTCGCGGGCAGCGCGGACGGCCTCGGGGTCAACTACTACAACCCGACCGTGGCCACCGCGCCCGACGAGGGGTCGGGGCTGCCGTTCGGGTTCGGCGAGGTCGCCGGGGCGCCGGTGACGGCGTTCGGGTGGCCGGTGGTGCCCGAGGGGCTGGGCCGGATGATCGACCTGCTGCGCGAGCGCCACGGCGACGCGCTGCCGCCGCTGTACGTCACCGAGAACGGCTGCTCGTACGAGGACCGGGTCTCCCCCGGCGGGCGGATCGCCGACCCCGAGCGGATCGACTACCTGGAGGGGCACGTGGCCGCGGTGGAGGCCGCGCGGGAGCGGGGCGCGGACGTGCGCGGGTACTTCGTGTGGACGCTCACCGACAACTTCGAGTGGGCCGAGGGCTACCACCAGCGCTTCGGGCTGGTGCACGTGGACCGCACCACCCAGGCGCGCACCCCCAAGGACTCCTTCGCCTGGTACCGGGACCTCGTCGCCGCCAGGACCGCCTCCGCCGGTGTGTGAGGGACCGGTGTGTGAGGGGCCGGTGTGTGAGGGGCCGGTGTGTGAGGGGCCGGAGCCACCGCGGTCCGCCCACCGCGACGCGCGGCCGCGCCCCGGCTGAGCGCACGCGGCGCCCGGGCGTCGCCAGGGTCAGTCCCCGACGGCGTCCAGGGTGCCGCTGTCGTAGCGTTCGGGGGCCTCCTCGCCGCGCTGGCGGGCGGGCTCCCACCACCACCAGTGCGACTCGGGCACCCAGTCGGGAACCTCCTCGTCGTTGACCGGCCGCGCCCGGGCCGCCACCGCGGTGAGGGCCTCGTCGATGCGCGGGAGCGCCTCCAGGTCGCCCGGGCGCAGGAAGGCCTCCCAGGGCACGAACTCCTCGCCGAGCAGTTCCAGCATGGACCGCCGCCAGCAGGCGGGGCGGTAGGCCTCGTGCTGGCCGTTCTCGGCCGCGGTCTGGGTGCGGACCACGTACAGGCTGAGCCGGTCGGGGTTGCTGCCGCCCACCAGCAGTTCGGCCAGGGTGGCGCTGAACTCCTGTCCGCCCGGGGACCTGCGCTGCGCGGGCGTGGTCGCCCGGTACAGGGCGAAGAGGGCGGCGAAGGCGTTGTCCATCAGGGCGTCGCGGTCCCTGCGGCGCGAGGCGCTCTCGGCGAAGGCGTCCAACGCCCGCCTGGCCAGGTCCGGGGGGTTCCCGCCCGCATCCGCGCTCACCTTCACACCGCCTTGTCCGGTTCGGGAATGACGTCAGCGGCGGGCCCGTGGACCCGCCGCTTCGATGATAAGCACGCTCCGTGCCGCCGGGGTAGCCGGTTCACGGTGCCGGGGTCCGCAGCTGCTCGTCCAGGGCGCGCGCCCACTGGCGCACGATCCGGCGCCGCCGGGGCCCGTCGTCGGTGAGCAGGTTGGCCAGTCCCAGGCCGCGTGCCAGGTCGAGGGTGGCCTGGACGGTCTCGCGGATCCCCGGGACCGACTCGTCCACGCCCAGCAGCTCCACGGCGGCCCGGTGGATCTCCCGGCCCATCCGCTCCTCCATGGGAATGATCCGCTCGCGCAGGACCGGGTCGCTGGCGGCGGCCGACCACAGCTGGAGGGCGGCCCGGAAGTCCGTTCCGGTGAAGGCGTCCACGACCATCTGCACGACCGCCTCGGTGCGGCCGCCGCCCTCGGGGACGGCGGCCGCGCCGCGCCGCAGCTCCGCGCCGCGGCTGTCGAGCATGTGCCGCAGCACGGCCAGGAACAGGTCCTCGCGGGTGGGGAAGTGGTGCTGGGCGGCGCCGCGCGACACCCCGGCCCGCCGCGCGACCGCGCCCACGGTGGCACCGGCCGTGCCCTCCTCTGCCAGGCAGGCCACGGCGGCCTCCAGCAGCCGGGCGCGAGTGGCCCGGCTGCGTTCCTGCCGCGGCTCGCGGTCGGCCCCGGTGTCCACGTCGCTGCTTCCCCCCGTCCCCACACCCCTGAGGCGGTCGGCGTCCGCGCGCCGACGGCTCAGTACGACCTGGGCAGGCCGAGGGACTGCTGTGCCACGTAGTTGAGCACCATCTCCCGGCTCACCGGCGCGATGCGCGCCAGGCGGGCGGCGGCGATCGCCGAGCCCAGCCCGTACTCGCTGGCCAGGCCGTTGCCGCCCAGGGTCTGCACGGCCTGGTCGACCGCGCGCACGCACGCCTCCGCGGCGGCGTACTTGGCCATGTTGGCCGCCTCCCCCGCCCCCGCGTCGTCGCCGGAATCGTAGCGGAGCGCCGCGTGCTGGGTCATGAGGCGGGCCTGCTCCAGCTCGATCTTGACCTGTGCCAGCGGGTGGGCCAGCCCCTGGTGGGCGCCGATGGGGGTGTCGCGCCAGACCCTGCGCTCCCTGGCGTAGGCCACCGCCCTGTCCAGGGCGTGGCGGGCGCTGCCCGTGGCCAGGGACGCGGCCATGATGCGCTCGGGGTTGAGCCCGGCGAAGAGCTGGAGGAGTCCGGCCCCGGGGTCGCCGACCAGGGCGTCGGCGGGCAGGCGCACGTCGTCCAGGAACAGCTGGTACTGGTGGTCGGGGCTGACCAGGTCCATCTCGATCGGGCGGGCCTCGAACCCGGAGGCGTCGGTGGGCACCGCGAACAGCGCGGCGGACAGGCGCCCGGTGTCCTCGTCCTGGACGCGTCCCACGACGAGGACGGCGTCGGCCACGTCCACGCCGGAGATGAAGGTCTTGCGGCCGTTGAGCACCCAGCCCCCGCCGTCGCTCCGGGCGGTGGTGGTGATGCGGTGGGAGTTGGACCCGGCGTCGGGCTCGGTGATGGCGAAGGCCATGATGGTCTCGCCCGTGGCCAGGCCGGGCAGCCAGCGTTCGCGCTGTTCGGGGGTGCCGAAGCGGGACAGGACGGTGCCGCAGATGGCCGGGGAGACCACCATCATCAGGGTGGGGCACCCGGCCGCGCCGAACTCCTCCAGGACGGCGGCCAGGTCGCCGATGCCGCCGCCCCCGCCGCCGTACTCCTCGGGGATGTTGACGCCCAGGTAGCCGAGCCTGCCCGCCTCGCGCCACAGTTCGGTGAGGTAGGCGCCCTCCTTGGCGCGGGCCCGGTAGTACTCGGACCCGTACCCCGCGGCGAACGCGGACACGGCGGCGCGCAGGTCGACGCGCTCGGCGGGTTCGTTGAAGGTCATGGCACCGGTCACGGCGTGGCCCCTTCGTAGTCGAGGACGGCGAGGGGCGCCCCGGCGGGCACCCTCTGCCCCGCCGCGACCGGGATCTCCCGGACGGCACCGGCGGCGGGGGCGGTGACGCGGTGCTCCGTCTTCATGGCTTCCATGCGCAGCAGGGTCTGCCCGGGCTCGACCCGCTCGCCCACGGCGACCTCCACGGCGGTGACCGTGCCGGGCATGGGCGCGGGCAGGGCGCCGGGGTCGACCGCGGCCTCGGGCGCGGGCAGGGGGTCGACGGGGGTGAGGGTGACCGATCCCAGGGGCGAGTCGACGTGGACGTCGCCGCCCGCGGCGGGACGGTGGACGGCGAAGGCGCGGCGCAGGCCCCCGACTTCCAGGACCACCCGGTCGGGCGCGGCCGAGAGCACGCGGACCCCGGCCTGTTCGGGCAGGTAGGACCCCCGCCGGGTCCGGTAGGCGGTGGTGGTCCGCCTCGCCTCGTCCCCGTCGACGTCGTGCTGGCGGACGAAGGGCTGGGAGGGCAGGCCGCGCCAGTTGGCGGGGATCCCGGCGGGGGTGGCGGCGTCGGCGCGGGCGGCCTCGGCGGCGGCCAGGCATGCGGCCAGCGCGGCGAGGCACTCGGTGGCGGGGTCGGCCAGGGGCCGGACGAGGGCGGCGAGGCGGTCGCCGTCCAGGTAGCCGGTGTGCAGTCCGCCGGGGCGGGTCTCGGCCTCAGCGAACGCGGGGTGGCGCAGCGCCCGCACGAGCAGGTCGCGGTTGGTGCCCACCCCGTGCACGCGCGCGGCGGCCAGGGCCGCGGCCAGGCGGCGCAGCGCGTCGCGGCGGTCGCGGCCGTGGGCGACGACCTTGGCGAGCAGGGGGTCGAAGTCGGCGCCGACGGTGTCGCCGGGTTCGACGCCGCTGTCCAGGCGCACCCCGAACGCGGGCGGCGGGGCGAAGCGGGTGTCGGCGGGGACGTCGAAGGCGTACAGGACTCCGGTGCGGGGCCGCCAGCCGTCACGGGGGTCCTCGGCGTACAGGCGGGCCTCGACGGCGTGGCCGCGCGGCGCGGGCGGCCCGCCCCCGGGCAGGGGTTCGCCCTCGGCGACGCGGATCTGCCACTCGACCAGGTCCAGGCCGGTGACGCACTCGGTGACGGGGTGTTCGACCTGGAGCCGGGTGTTCATCTCCAGGAAGACCGGGTCACCGAAGCCCTCCTCCCCCACCGGGACGAGGAACTCGGCCGTCCCGGCGCCGGTGTAGCCGATGGCACGGGCCAGGCGGCGGGCGGCCTCGTGCAGGCGCTCGCGCAGGTCGTCGGGCAGGCCGGGGGCGGGCGTCTCCTCGACGACCTTCTGGTGGCGGCGCTGGACGGAGCAGTCGCGCTCGCCCAGGGCCCACACGGTGCCGTGGGTGTCGGCCATGACCTGTACCTCGACGTGGCGGCCGTGGGGCACGTAGGGCTCGCAGAACACCGCCGGGTCGCCGAAGGCGGCGGCCGCCTCGGCTCGGGCCGCGGCGGTCTCGGCGGGCAGGTCGGCCAGGTCGCGGACCACGCGCATGCCGCGTCCGCCGCCTCCGGAGACGGCCTTGACCAGCACGGGCAGGTGTTCGGGGCGCACCCGGTCGGGGTCCAGGGCGTCGGCGACGGGCACCCCGGCGTCCCGGGCGACGCGCTTGGCGCGGGTCTTGGCACCCATGCTCTCGACGGCCTCGGCCGGGGGCCCGATCCAGGTCAGCCCTGCGTCGGTGACGGCGCGGGCGAATGCGGGGTTCTCGGACAGGAAGCCGTAGCCGGGGTGGACGGCGTCGGCGCCGGAGGCGCGGGCGGCCGCCACCACGGCGTCGGGGTCGAGGTAGGCGTCCACGGGTCCGCGCCCCTCGGGCGGGGGCAGGCGCACGGCGGTGTCGGCCTCGGTCACGTGCGCGGCGTTCTCCTCGCCGGGGGCGTGCACGGCGACGGTGGCGATGCCCAGGGAGCGGCAGGTGCGCAGGATCCGGCGGGCGATCTCGCCCCGGTTGGCGACCAGGAGGCGGGTGACGGGGTTCAAGGCTGCTTCTCCCTCACATCCGGAAGACGCCGAAGCGGTCGGTGCCCCGGACGGGGGCGTTGTGGGCGTAGGACAGGCACAGGCCCAGGACGGTGCGGGTGTCGCGGGGGTCGATGACGCCGTCGTCGTAGACCCGCCCGGACAGGAACAGGGGCAGCGACTCGGCCTCGATCTGGTTCTCCACCATCTCCCGCACGGCGGCGTCCTGGTCCTCGTCGTAGGGCTCCCCCTTCCTCGCCGCGGACTGGCGGGCGACGATGGACAGCACCTCGGCGAGCTGGCGGGGGCCCATGACGGCGGACCGGGCGCTGGGCCAGGCGAACAGGAAGCGCGGGTCGTAGGCCCGCCCGCACATCCCGTAGTGGCCCGCGCCGTAGGAGGCGCCCACCAGCACCGAGAAGTGGGGGACGGTGCTGTTGGAGACGGCGTTGATCATCATCGAGCCGTGCTTGATGATGCCGCCCTGTTCGTACTCGCGGCCGACCATGTAGCCGGTGGTGTTGTGCAGGAATATCAGCGGCGTGTCCGCGCGGTTGGCGAGCTGGATGAACTGGGCGGCCTTCTGGGCCTCGGCGCTGAAGAGCACGCCGTGGTCGTTGGCGAGCACGCCGACGGGGTAGCCGTGCAGGTCGGCCCAGCCGGTGACCAGGCCAGCGCCGTAGGAGGGCTTGAACTCGTCGAACACCGAGCCGTCCACGAGGCGGGCGATGATCTCGCGCGGGTCCACGGGCACGCGCAGGTCGGGCGGCATGACCCCGAGCAGGTCCTCGGCCGGGTACAGGGGTTCGGGGGCCGACGGGCGCGGGGCGGGTCCCGCCCTGCGGTGGCCCAGGCGGGCCACGATCCGCCGTCCGACACGGATCGCGTCGCGCTCGTCCTCGGCCAGGTGGTCGGCCAGGCCGGAGACCTCGGCGTGCATGCGGGCCCCGCCCAGCGACTCGTCGTCGCTCTCCTCGCCCGTGGCGGCCCGCACCAGCGGCGGCCCGCCCAGGAACACCTTGGAGCGCTCGCGCACCATGACCACGTGGTCGCTCATGCCGGGGATGTAGGCGCCTCCGGCGGTGGAGTTGCCGAAGACCAGCGCGACGGTGGGGATCCCCGCGGCCGACAGGCGGGTCAGGTCGCGGAAGGTCCGGCCGCCCGGGACGAAGATCTCCTTCTGGGTGGGCAGGTCGGCGCCGCCGGACTCCACCAGGCTGACCAGCGGCATCCGGTTGCGTTCGGCGATCTCGGCGGCCCGGGTGGTCTTCCTCAGGGTCCAGGGGTTGCTGGAGCCGCCGCGCACGGTGGGATCGTTGGCCACCAGCACGCACTGCACGCCGGAGACCACTCCCACACCGGTGACGAGGCTGGCGCCGACGTGGAAGTCGCTGCCCCAGGCGGCGAGCGGGGACAGTTCCAGGAAGGGACTGCCCTCGTCCAGGAGGAGTTCGATCCGCTCGCGGGCCAGCAGGCCGCCCCTGGCGCGGTGGCGCTCCACGTAGCGTTGTCCTCCCCCGGCCAGGGCCTTGGCGTGCTCGGCGTCGATCTCGGTGAGCTTGGCCAGCATCGCCTCGCGGGCCTCGGTGAAGGCGGGCGAGGTGGTGTCGAGCCCGGTCCTCAGCACGCTCACGCCTGTCCCACCTCCGCCAACAGGACCTCAGGGGCGGGGACGCGCCCGGTCCTCAACACGCTCACGCCTGTCCCACCTCCGCCAGTACGGCCTCGGGCACGGGAACGCGCCGGGCCCGCAGCCACTCGCCCAGCCCCTTGGCCTGCGGGTCCTCGCCCTCGCGGCGAGCGGTGCCCGGAGCGAGCAGGTCCTCGATCCAGAAGTTGGCGGCGTACAGGTTGGGCAGCAGGTGCCGGGTGACGCGCAGCCCCGCGGTCTCGGGCAGGAGTTCGCGCAGCAGGTCGGCGGTCAGGGTGGTGGCCAACCACCGCCAGGCCGTCTCGCCGCGCACCCACACGCCCAGGTTGGCGTCCGCGCCCTTGTCGCCGCTGCGCGCGCCCAGGACCAGGCCGAGCGGGACCGGGCGCACGGGACCCTCGGGCAGGGGTTCAAGCGGCGGGGGTTCGGGAACCCCGGTCAGGGCTCGGGTGCGGGGCGCGGGCGCGACGGGCACCCGCGCCCCGTCGGGCAGGATCGCGGTGTGCGCGACCTCGGAGGCTGGCACGAGCGCGTGCGTGGCGGCGACCCCGTCGGGGCGGGCGTCGCGCGGCGGCGCGGTGAGGTGGAACCCGGCGTAGCTGCCCAGGGCCAGTTCCACGGCGGCCGCGCCGAAGGAGCGGCCCACGACCGCGGGGTCGTGGTCGCGGGCGACCACGCGCAGACGGGCGGTGGCCGCGTCCTGGGTGTCGCCGTGGGGGTCCTGGGCGGGCACGAGGGTGAAGCGCAGGTCGTCCGGAGTCCGGTCGGCGAGGGCGGCGCGCATCTGGCGTTCGGCGCGGGCGGCCTTGGCCTCGGCGTCCAGGCCGGTGACCAGGAACTCGACCTCGTTGCGAAAGCCGGTGAGGCTGGTCAGACCGACCCTGAGGTCGGGGGGCGGCTCCTCGCCGCGGACGCCACTGATCAGGACGCGGTCGGTCCCTTGCCTGGTGAGGCGCACGGTGTCCAGGCGGGCGGTGACGTCGGGGCCGGGGTAGCGGGGCCCGGCGACCTCGTAGACGAGCTGGGCGGTGACGGTCCCGGTGGTGACGGCGCCGCCGCTGCCGGGGTGCTTGGTGATGACCGCGCTGCCGTCGGCGTGGATCTCGGCGAGGGGGAAGCCGGGCCGGTCCAGGTCGTGTCCCTCGCGCAGGAGTTCGTCGGCCAGGGCGTAGTTGCCGCCGGTGGCCTGGGTGCCGCACTCGATGACGTGCCCGGCCACGGTGGCCCCGGCCAGGGCGTCCAGGTCCCCGGGCGTCCAGCCGAAGTGGGCGGCGGCCGGGCCCACGGTCAGGGAGGCGTCGGTGACGCGGCCGGTGACGACGATGTCGGCGCCCGCGTCCAGGCAGGCGGCGATGCCGAAGGCGCCCAGGTAGGCGTTGGCGGTCAGGGGGGAGCCCAGGTCGAGCTCCTCGGCGCGGTCGATGAGGTCGTCGCCGGTGACGCAGGCGATGCGGGGTTCGAGGCCGAGCCCGTCGGCGAGCTCGGTGAGCCGGTCGGCGAGGCCGCGCGGGTTGAGGCCGCCCGCGTTGGTGACCACCCGGGTGCCGCGTTCCATGACCAGTGCCAGGGTGTCGCGCATCTGGCGCAGGAAGGTCCGGGCGTAACCGCGGCCGGGGTCGCTGAGCTGGTCGCGGCCGAGGATGGCCATGGTGAGCTCGGCCAGGTAGTCGCCGGTGAGGACGTCCGCGCGCCCCTCGGTGAGCATCTCGTGGACGGCGGCGAAGCGGTCTCCGTAGAAACCGGAGGCGTTCGCGACCAACAGCGGGGGCGCCGGGGTAGCAGCGGTCATGGACCGAGGGTGACACCGACCACACCAAAAAACAAGCGCGTGTGATTGTTTTTTCCCGGACGGGCGGGCACGGTCGAGTGGACATGGACGAGCGGCTCCGGTATGGCCGAAACCGGCCACGGAGCGTGCGTTACTCCCTCTCGGAGAAGGGGGAGGCGCGCGGTAGTTTTGGCGCCGTGAACACCTCGCGAGAAGACACCAACCCCGCCGACGACCCCGCGTCCACCGAGGAGGTGGCGGAGGCGACGGAGACGGCGCCAGCAGCGGAGGCGACGGCGGAGAACGCCCCGGAGGCCGGGACCGCTGAGAGCACCAGTGCCGCCGGTACTGCCGGTGTCGCCGGTGCCGCCGGAACGCGCGGGGAGTCCGGGACATCGGGGGTGCGTCAGGAGACCGACGCCAGCGGCGCCTTCATCGCGGGCACGCCGCCGGTCCGCTCCCCCGGCGGCCTGTTCGCCGCCGAGACCTTCAGCGTCATCGCCCTGATGCTGTTCGCCCTCACCGCGCTGAACACCCGGCTCTTCGAACTCTTCGGCTTCTTCTTCGTGGGCCGGGTCCCCACCGACACCAGCGCCGGGGAGGCGAGCGCGCTCGCGGCCGAGGTGATGGTCGCGGGCGGGCTGAGCGCGCTGACCGTGCTCGCCGGGGCCCTGGCACTGCTGCGGAGCGACGCGGGCACGCGGGCGTGGAGCCGCTGGGGCGCCGCCGCGGCCGTGATCGTGGGCACGCTGCTGGTCGTGATCTCGGTGCTGACCTTCATCACCCTGCCGTCCGGGGCCTGAAAGGGAGTTTTGTAGAAACTCCCTTGGTACTTCGGCGGGTACGTTGACCGCGTGAGTACATCAGCGGAAGGCAACGACCCGACCGATCCCACCCGTGGGCCCGCACGGGACCCCGGCCGCGAGCCGGAGCCCGGCGCCGACCCGGCCACCGGGGCCGGGGTGCCCGCGGAGGAGCCAGCCATGGTGGAGGAGCCCCTGCTGGAGCCGGACTCCGGAGTGGCCGCCCCGGAGCGCAC
Organism: Nocardiopsis synnemataformans; assembly: GCF_965343085.1. Classification (NCBI taxonomy): domain Bacteria; kingdom Bacillati; phylum Actinomycetota; class Actinomycetes; order Streptosporangiales; family Nocardiopsidaceae; genus Nocardiopsis; species Nocardiopsis synnemataformans. The sequence goes on from NZ_CBDRFA010000099.1 coordinate 28,882, forward strand.
CGACCGGCCCAGCGGTCCTCTGGGCGCGGAGACCTTCGCCCTGACAGCGCTGTTCCTGCTCGCCCTGACGGTGCTTTCGAGCCAACTGGTCCAGCTCTTCACCACCGTGGTGCTCATCGGGAACCAGCCGGTGCCCGTGGACCAGGTGTCGCAGTTCTCCGTCCAACTGCTCATCGGCGGCGGCCTGGCCGCGCTGACGGCGATCCTCGCGGGGCTCTCGTTGGCGCTGGCGAGTTTCAGGACCCGGCCCTGGGCGCGGTGGATGGCCACCGCCGTGCTGATCGTGAGCCTGCTGTTGGTGCTGCTGGCTGTCGTGGCCTACGTCATGATGCCCGCGGGCAGCGCACCCCAGCCCATGCCGATGCCGAACTGATCCGCACGGGGCCGAGGGGAGCCCCGTCCAGCCGTGGGGGGGGGGGGGGGGGGGGGGGGGGGGGGGGAACAAA
>NZ_CBDRFA010000100.1:0-29169 GCF_965343085.1 Nocardiopsis synnemataformans
GGGATACCACACGCCCATGACGGGCGGGCGCCTCAGCCATCCGCCCACGGTTACGTGGAGCACTCACCCGCCATGGACTGACCACCCTAAACGCCGCTCGAAAGGTGGCGGGCCGACACGCCCAACGGCGTACCGCTCCGTTCGCGCATACACGGGGGATGCTGGCACCTATGGCGATCCACAACCCCCACCCGCTCACCCCCGACTAGCTCCTGAGCGCACTGGCCGCCCTGGGCGCTCCCGTACTGGCCAACCCGCAGTTGCGCCCGGCCGGGCTCACCGAGACCGACGTGCCTGACCTGCTCGGCCACCTGCTGGCCGTGCTCGAGTTGGAGACCGCCGCGTAGGTGCGCCCCCACGCCGACCCGCCACGCGACCTGGCGCTGTTGGTGCGCGGCTGGCGCGAGGGCATCGACGACGAACCCTTGGTGGCCAGTGTGCTGGCCCACCGCGCCCAGCGCACCCTCTTCGACTGGATCCTGATGGCCGACATCGACACCGATGCAAAAACCGATCCTGTGGTGCGGGCGACCGGTCGGGTCCTCAGCCCCGTCCAGGCCCTGATCGGCGCGCACCTGCACCGCGATGATGCCTCGCCGCGGTATCAGGTCCTGCTGAACCGAGCCGAACAGGAGCTCACCCAGGCGTTGGCCGACCTGCGCTGCGGGCGTGCGCAACAAGGCTGAGCAAGCATCTTCGGGGCCGGTGACCGGTCACGGACGCCTGTCCGCCGTCGGCCTGGCGTTCATCCTGGATCAGGTGGTAGCGCATGAAGTCGGTGGGTTCCATGTCCAGTACGGCGCGCATCTCCTCCTTGGTCAGGGGGCGGCCGTCGATGCGCCACCGATCCGGCGAGGTCGCCTCGAAGTCCTCGATCGAGCTCATCCCCTCGCCGCAACAACACCTCGACAGGGTCTACGCGCCCGGTGGGCACGGTGTGGGCCAGGCGCTCGACCAGTTCGGGCGCACCTCCTGGCGCGGCCGCGGTGGTGTCTGCCCGGCCTCGGTGTCGCGGTGATCGCATCCGCAGGTGGCGAAGGCGTCGGGGAAGGCGGCTCGGGTTTGGGCCCGGGTGTCTTCGGTGGTGTGGAGCAGGTCCTGGTCGGTGAGCCAGGGCCGGTTATTGTCCAACACCATGCGCTCCCACTCGGCGTCGAGCTGGTGGGCGTGCTCGGGGGCCTTCTCGCGCATCTGGGCGATGATGGCGGGGGTGATGACGCTGCCCTAGTAGGTCGTCGGGATCAGTGCGTCGACGTCGTCGAAGACGAATCCGGACGCCGCCTCGCAGGCGGCCGGGTTCTGTGCTCCCAGCCGTTTGTTGCGCGGCTTCTTGTTGCGTTCTCCCATGTCGGCTCCGTGGTCTGTCCGCTCCCGAGGCCGTGGTGCTGCGGAGGGGCAGCGTAGGACACCTTTCCCCGAGCGGGCGGGCGTTGGGGGACTCGTTGGGCGTGTTTGGACACCATTTGGTGGCCAGGTCCAGGTGGAACCGTGTCCGACATGCAGGGCCAGCCAGATCCTTGCCGTTGGCAAGTCGGATTCTGGTGCGGTGCCCGCAACGGCCGATACCGAGAGCCGGGAGCACTTCGACGGTTCGGTCCTGCGGGAGGCTGCCTCGCTGCCACACTGGGACCCGTGCCCGGTGCCGCGCCCAATCGAGGACCTCGGGACCGGGTCCACAAGTGAGGGAGATGAGATGTCCGAGGCACGCGACGCGAAGTGCTTCGCCGACGGCGCGTAGACCACGGTCCCCGACGAGTTTTGGGCAGCCTGGCCCGAAGGCGGCTTCAGCGACGAGGCGTTCAAGGAGACCGGCTACGAGAAATGGGTACATGTCGGCGACCCCGACGCCCTCGCCCTGCCGATGACGCTGACCGTGCACTCCCGCAACGCCGAGCCCCGCTACCTGGTGTGTGTTGAGGGCGCCTCGACCAGCATGGAACGGGTCTACGCCAAGGACCTGGCCGACGTGATGCAGGTGCTGTCCGCCTGGATCCCCACGGTCCACTCTGCGGCCGTCGCTGAGGTCGTGCGTCAGTTCAACAATCCCGGTGGTGAGAACCTGGACACGATCAATCTCCTCAGGAAGCTGCTGGGCCGCGGCTGACCCCAGCGTGGCCACGCGCCGTGACCGTGCGGCCGGTCGGGTCCTACGTCGGCCTTCCCCATCCCGACCGGCCTCCAGTGCGACGTTCACGCAGGTCAGAAGGCAAACCAATCCGGGCGTGCACAGTGGTCTACGCGACTTGCGTGGTTCGTGCCTGTCCATCCTGGTTCTGGCCTCCGATAATCCCGGTTAGCACCGGCCAGGGTCAGTGAGTGCGCACACCCGCACTCGCGCGCATGGGTGACTCTTGGTCACCGGCAGGGTGGGGTCGGGCATTCTCCGGACACAATCGCGGTACCGGACGCATACTCGATCCCAAGGGCCGCGTGGGGGAGGGGTGGCTGTGGGGCAGGTCGAACCGGAGAAACGGCGGGCGACGACCGCCTGGCACGTGCGCTGACCGCCAAGGGTTGCGGGGTCGGCGAGCGGACCATGTGGCGGTGGATCGACCCCCAACGTCCCGGCGAACGACGGCCGGGCCCGCACCGGGTACCGGCTCATCGAGACTGACCATGCTGCCTACGCCTTCTGCCGCAGTAACGTCGCCGCCGTGCAACTCGGTCACCAGCGGTGCGACCCCACCCAGCGGCACACCAGTCCCGGCGGACCTGGCCGCGGGGTGGGCGGGGCCGCTGCAGTATGGCTGCGCCCCCTCCGGGTTGCGTTCGCCTCCCAGCTCGCCACCGCTGAGCGGGCCCTGTGGCAAGACCGGGAGAATCCCCGCCGTAACGACCAGGTCTAGCTGTCCCGCCCACCGTCGGTGCGCAACCAGGTGTGGGATCCGACCATAAGCAGTTCCCCGTCCTCGCGTTGCCCCCGCGCGGGGACTCGGTGCGCCCCTGAATGACCATGATCGTCGACGACGCTACCCATGCCCCGGGGGGGGATGGTCGATCGCGCTCATCCCCCCGGAACCATGCGAGCCACCATCCGGGCCAGGCTGATCGAAGACACCGTCCAGGCCGCTCTCCTGCCCGCCAGCGCGTTGCTGTCCGTCACCCGACCGGCGCCGCATCCCAGCGGTATGCACTCCGCCATGGGCTACTCATCCACACCGCGTCGCCCGCCCACTGACCTTGGCACTACACCTGGACCAGGACACCGGCCACCTCGGCCCCCGGCGAGCCCGCAACCTGACCGCAGACGGCTCCATCCTGCCCCTGCCCCTGGTGACTGGTCCAAGCGCGCCAGCGCTAAACCGTGGTTGTGCACGCCCACGACGACAACCTCGCCGAGATCGCCTGCGCCCCGGTGCGCTTCCCGTCCCCGGGGTGTCCCCTGCTGACCGAGCACAGCGCCTACCGCGTCGCCTTGGCTGGGCGCCCCGCGACCCTGCTGTCCCCCAGCGGCGAAGACCCCAAGAGGCCCTCCTCCCCAGCGGGCCTGCGTAATACCGCCCGGAAGTTGGTCCACGGCATCGCCCTGCACGCTCTCTGGATCAAACCCCATAGCTCGCCGCCTGGCCCGCGCGTGACTTGGTCTGGCAGGGCGGGGCCTGGCCGTCCACCTGCAAAAAACAGTGCCTAGCGGTGTGATCAAGGTGTTCGCCAGGTCTATACCAAATCCGGTCTTCGTGCTACAGCAAGCCAAAATAGCCTCCTTCGCAACGAAGGCGTTCAAGATCACAAAAAGCCGAGCGCACCCAGAGCGCACTCACAGCACCGGCAAAGGACCTCGTCCAAGCTTCTCAGCGATGGGCTTCTAGGTTCTCGAACCCACAGGGAAATCAAGACAGTAGCCCACCGACTAAACATGGAGAGAATTGAAGGCAATTCAGTTTCTGCACTAGCACAGACGCAAATCCGCATCCACCCACCCACCGAGCAGGCGCATACCCCTTCCTAACGCCGGATACATGATGGCTCACTGACCCAATTTCCAAGCGCATGTGCAGGTGAGACTTTGCGCCGCCCCGGCCGTTAGATCGTCAGGTTTTACAGCAGATGCAGAAAACTACCAACCGGTAACGAGCGCCAGTGATCAAGAAAAACATAAAAGCGACCACTGCAGGTCCCGCCAACGCCCGAACCTGAGTCCTTGGGGGCAAGAGCGACTGCAGCGAGGGGAGGTCAGCCCTCAACGGCCTGCGCCAGCGAACGGGCCTGAGCTTGCCGAGGCGCACTGATTATGCCCACCACCCTAGAGCCGGTTTCAGGCTCCATGCTCCCGTTCACAGGACCAGGGTGCCACGCTCTCTTATGCCCTTGCTTCGTCTTCACTCACAGGGCACAGGTGAGGTTGCGAGTGAAGAGAAGTTGCGTAGTTTTGGCTCGTGGACCGGCCAATTCGATGGATCCACACCCCTTGGGCCCAGCCCACCGCACCCTGTCCCCACCGACATGGGTTAGGCCCAAGGTCCGCATCTTGCCTGATGCGAGGACTGCACCTGGTCCCAGGACTCCGAAGAGCGTGCCACCCTGGGACCAGCTTTGAGGCGGAGCCTCTGTGACGGCTGGCCCCCTTGAGCCCAGTGGATGTCAGCGTGCCCACCAGACGCCAGTAAGGGCTGCTTGGACCGTCCTGCGAGCGTCGAACCCTGGCATAAGGAGATATTGGTCCAGTACCAACTTGCACCTGCATTACCCGAGGATCCGCCTGCTTCGCCACGCATCTTCCAACCATTCGCCCAAATCGAGAGATTCATTAACACTCTCGGTGATACGCGCCAACGTCCACCCAGAGCTTCATCAAAAACGTAAGTTCACGGCTGTTTTCCAGCGGATGCTTGCCCAGGCGCGATGACTGGCCAAGCATCGGTCAGATATTGACCACACATGGCTCATGCTTGGGCTCGTTACTCTTAGATGACATCCGGGTCGGCCCCCGGCTCGGATCCCGGCCAACTTCCGCCCACTTTGGGTCCAGATTCGGACCCAACCTGGAGGACGGTGGTTTCATGACCAGGATTGGCCCAATAATCGGGCTTACCTGGACCAGGAACGACTGACTTCTACCGGAACTCAGGCTGCGTCCAAGCCGGTCCTGTCCGGGCTGGAAACCTTCCAGCAAGGAAGCATTGCCTGCTATGTGGACATCCATCGGCCTGGCGGGAGTAGGCCTTGTTACCCGGGTCCGATCCGGTCGAGTCCGCGGCCTTCCCATACTCGGGGCCCGCCCGGACCGACTGTTGGGAGACGAGGCCTGCTCCAGCCGGGACCGTCTCAGGCGCCGCGAGATCAAAGCGACGCTCGCCCAGCCCAAGGACCAGCGTGAGCACTGCCGCCGCACGGGATCGGCGGACGGTAGGCCGCCGGTCTTCGACCGGACGGCCTACCGGGGCTGCAACACCGTGGAGCGGTCCATCAACCTGTTCCAGCAGAACCGGGCGTTCGCGACACGCTACGACAAGCGGGCCGCGACCTTCGACAGCGCTGTGTTGGTGGCCTCGGTCCGAAACTGGCTCCGCGACCTCGCCGACTCAAGACCACTGCCTAGTCGGGACCGGCGCCGGTAACCGATATGTGTGCGAAGTACACCTCACCTACATAGCGGTGCCCTGCATGCTCGTGCTTCCGGTGGTCTCACCAGGGGTTCTGGGTCTGGCCGGCCAACCAGACGGCCGCTGGGGTGAACAGGGGGTCGACAGGGGTCAAGGCGTAGAGCTCGGTCACGCCCGGGGATGAGTCACCGAACGGGACCAGCTCGAAAATGGGCCCTTCAGGGCTGGTGCCGACGGCTCGGCGTTCGAAGACGGTGTAGTCGAAGGCCTGAGCCACGTGTGTGCGGTGGGCGATTGAGGCCAACTTCGGGCAGACCCGCAACGCGAAGAGCAGACAGTGCAGATGGGCGGGGGGCTCGACGTAGTAGCGGGTGGCGGTGTCGGCCACCGGCCAAGCACATGCCTGCTCCGCGCCGATGGTGGTGCCGCAGACGCTACAGCGCCGCTCGGCTACGGCCTGGCGCTGGCGGTTGACGCACGGGTCGCCGAAACGAGGACGGCCCTTGCCTACCCGGCAAGTGCACACCAGCACCGGTCCGCTTTCGCGCTCCACGATGTGCTCGGTACCTTTGCTCCACTGCGCGGTCCACGGCACCGGAGTGGCCGCGTTGACGCGGGGTAGGTGGGCCATCTGTTCAGGCATGGGGTGGTTGGTCATGGGGAACCTCCTAGACGGGGTAGGGGGTGCAGCTCAGGTCCAGGCACCGGTTCGCCGCGGCCCGGAGCTCCGTTTCCGCGGTGGGCACCCAGGTGGCCTCATCGGTTCTGGTGCCGATCACCACGGCCTCGCCCAGCCCCTGCAGGGCGCATGAGGTGGTCAGGATGGCCGCCGCCACGGTGTTGGTGGCGCGCAGCTGCCAGGTGAGGGTGCGTAGATCGATGCCGGGCTGGTGCAGATTGGGCACCAGGTGCATGATGCGGGTTCCGGTCCAGGCCGCGGGGGAGTCGTCACTGGACGCAACGGGCTGCTCTGTCTGCTCTCTCAGGTCTACGCCCGGAGCAGCTCCGCTGCTCATGGCAAACAGTTTGATGTGGTGCCACGTGGCGGCCGATCTAGTCCTGTTCTCGGCGTCCTGTCCTGCTAGCGAGCGCGAAATATCGGTGCTTAGGGCCGCTACATCCAGTGATCAGCACTGCGTATAGTGTTCGCCCAAGACTTGGCCCATGACCGAGATCGCGTCCAAGACCACGGGAGTGCGCAGGAATGCTCTGGTATCGCGGTGGGCTTGGCCAACAGCAGCAGTGACCGCGGGGACCTTCGAACGCGTCATCATGGACGTGACCCCTCTTGTTCCTCGCCAGGACTAGGGAGTGGCAGGGCCGCCTGACCCTTGCCGACAGGGCGGCCCTCGGTCATGCCTGCGGACTCAGCCGCCGTCGGTGCTGCGGTACAGGGTGTGCCCGCGCGGGCACACCAGGAGCGTGACGTGCAACTCCTGGTGCGGGCCGCGATCCTCCAGGTGGGTAGTGCCAGCGGTGAACCGCTCCCCGCACTCGTCGCTGTCTGGTATAAGGCGCTGGCAGACCGTCCCATCTTCAGCGTGTCCGGCCAGCCGGGCGGACGACAACTCGCGGAAGTGGTGGCTGTACGGGCGACGGATACCGACTGCGGGGGTGATCCGGGACAGGGCAGGCACCGCCGTGCCGTACATCTGCTGGACGGCGCCGGGGCGGTAGCGGGCAGCGCGGGCGGCCTCGTCGTCAGCGTCCTGGACTGCGCAACTGGCTTCGCGCACCTCTGGGGTGTTGCGGCTGAATGCTCCGGGGTGCGTGACGTCCGAGGCACGGATCTTGCCCATGTGTGTGCCGTGGCGCAGGGCCTCAGTGCGGGTGGAGCGCTTCTGCCTGCGTAGAACGAAGTTAATGATCCCGAGTCGGTCCAGCAGGGCCCTGATGTTGCTCATGCGGCGTCTCCGTTCGTGTTCGTGGCGGTTGTGGGTTCGGCGGCGGTGAGGTCCTGTTTCCCCAGGGGGTGATACGGTCCCGGCCAGGGCGCGCGTGGCTGTGCGCGTTCGGGGTGCTCTGGGCATCAAGCTGCTCCCGTGCGGGTTCGGGGTCGAGCAGCCCGGCGCGCACTTCCTGGGCAAGCACCGGCCCTTTCTATGTGCGGTCGGCGTCCAGGGCGTCGATCGCCCACGCGGCTCTCCGCCCATGTCGGGCAGCCTCTAAAACATGTGTGGGGTCGGCCGGGGTGCGGCCGGCGCCACCGCGCGGTCCCGGCCGCGGCCACAGCCAGCGGCGGGACGATGATCAGCAGCATCGTCGTCACCACGCGGCCGCCTCCTCCACCGGGGCGAACGCCTCGGTGTTGATGAGGCGGTGGTGGCGGGCGGACAGCGCCACCCGCTCCAGCCACACGTCATCGACGTAGCGAACGCGGACCTGCCCCCCGGGCAGGGCCTGGATGCGGTGGTACTCGTCCAACCGGGGCGCGAGTACGACCAGGGCGCGGGCGGCGCGCTCGGATGTGCACGTCAGGACGTGGGTACGCATCCCAGCCGCAGCCTCGGCCTCGCGGTCGATCAGGGTGACCGCCGCCGCGGGCCAGTTCGCGCGGGCGGCCTCCAGCGCCTCGGCCGGGGTCGCGGCCTTGACCGCGTCCTCGGCCACGTCCCCATCGGGCCAGACCAGCAGCACCGCGTGCTCTAGGCGCGGGTCGGCCGCGTAGTCGTAGGCGGTGCCGCAGGTGTCGCACACCGTCGTGGCGCGGAGAACGTAGGTGGCGCAACCGGTGCACCGCCAGGTGTCGGCGGTGGCCTGCTGCGGGGGCGTCCAGACGGTACGGACTTCACAGTCGAGGCGGGGCTCCGGCGTAGAGTCCGGGCTGGTCGGTTCCTGCATGGGGGGTTCCTCCTCGGTGGTCGGTCAACCGCCGTCGGTGGTGCGGTCGCTGACGTGGCCGGCCGCGCACTTGAGCTTGCGCACGTGCCGTTCCGGCGCGCCGGCCCCGGGTCGGGTGAGGTGGTCTAGTCCTCGCCGGTGGGTGCGGCCGGCGGGTCGTACACGTCCAGGGCGGCCAGGACCACGGCCGTGATGTCGGCGCGGGTGCCGACGGGCAGGGCGGTGGTGTCGGCCAGGAGCTGGTGAGCGTCCTCGACCTCGTCCCGGGGGGCGTAGGCGAGCCCGTCACCGGCTCCGGTGAAGGTGGGCCCCTCGGCCCACGTGCGCAGGTCGGCGCCGGTGGCCTAGTCGTAGCGGGCCGCCAGCAGCAGCGCGCCGAGCACGTCGGCCGCGGCGCGCGCCAGGAACGGCGAGATCGGTTAGCCGGTGGTCGCGGTCTCGATGTAGTGGGCGGCACGGGTGCTGTGCGTGGGAAGGGTGGGGCGGCGGGCAACGACTCCTCGACCACGCCATGCCGCTCCCTGGAGGGCGTAGCCGCGCAGGTCGGCGATCTCCTCTGCCAGGTGGCACCGGCCGCGCGCAGGTGGGCGGCCACCACCAGTTCGGCGTACTCGGCGCCGTCGACGGCGGTACCGGCCAGGGCCATCGCGGCGTCCAACTGCAACCGGGTGACCGGGCGCACCGGCCGGTTGCCGAGTTCGGCGGCGCGCAGGTCCGCGGCGAGGAGCACCAGGGCCGCTACGGCCAACATCGCAGGCGTCTTCCCGGCCCGGTCGCGCACGTCGGAGTAGCGCTCGATGAGGATGCTCTCGGCGTCGGCGGTGCTCAGGTGCGGTCTCATCGGTGGTCCTTGTCGTGGTCGGTGGGGTCCGGCGGGGCGCCGCACCCGGGGTTGCCACGCCACATGCCAGCGGGCCGGAGCCAGCTAGTCGAACATGCCCCGCTCTGCGGCGCTGGGCAGGAAGTCCGCCGGGGACTCCTCCGCGAACTCGTCCGTGGGGTCTTCGTCCTCGGGGCCCTTCTCGCAGTGGGCGCACACCCGGTGGTCGGGGTGGTCGTAGTGGGAGCGGTCGGCGTCCGCGTGGCCCTTGACGATCAGGTCGCCGAGCCATCCGAGCTGTTCGGGGTCGGCCTTGACCTCGTAGGTCTTGCCGTCGGGGCTGGTCAGGGCAAGGGTGGACTTGGGGCCCTCGTCCCTGGGGTACTCGGTGAACATGGCGGCCAACAGCTCGGCCACGTCCTTGGCGGTGGTGTACGGGGTGCCGCTGACGGTCTCCACAGTGTTCTCCTGGGGCATCTGGTCCACGGTGTGCTCCTGTTCGTATCGGGTGGTGGGGCCGCCGCGTGGCGGAACGGCGACGCCGGGGCAGGTGGTCTAGCGTTCCTCGGCGGTGACGGTGAGCAGTTCGCCGCCGACGGCGCGGATGGGCAGCTGCGCCCAGTGCGTGGGGGCGATGGCCGCCACGACGGTCTGGAACTCGATGGCGACCAGGGCACGCAGCATGTCCAGCAAGGCGGCGCAGTCGGTGTCTCGGTCGTCCATGGCTTCGACGACCTGGGCCAGCTATAGCGGCCGTTGGTGGTCCCCGGTGTCGTCGCACTGGCCGTAGCCGTCGCTGAGCTCGGCGATGCGGCTCCATGGCGCGTGGAGGCCGCGCTGGTGGGCTAAGACTTGTTGCCGGGCGTAGGTGGTGGAGTCGTCCAGATCCCGGCTCGGCATGGTGGACGCGTCTAGTTGCTAGTGGGTGCCCAGCTCCATGGCGCGCAGGAAGGGGGCGCTGCATGCCTGTTCAACTGGTCTGGGTAGCGCTCGGTGTCGGTGGTCTTCATCGGCGGGCGCCTCGTTCATGCTTGGTGGGCGAGGCGATTAGTAGCTGAGCCAGTCTCTTGCGGCCCTTCCGTCTCCCGCGTCACGAACCTCTCAGGTCAGTACAGCTAGGCCTTTCAAGCTCTCAGGGAATCCAGACGCGGTGTCCGGTTAGCTGGGCAGGATCCCCGACTAGGGATTCCAGCTGTTCCTTGGATAGCGAGCGATGCTTCCTCAATTCTCGGGCGACCCGCTCGACGGACTCCCATATGGCAGAGGCAGCCAGGATTGCCTGCGCATCATGCCAGGCTCGCGGACGCCAGACTACAAAGCCGCCCCGATGCATGTCGTCCAGTTGCGCCATGTCGCCTTCCCCCACAGTCGCTTCCAAGGCGGCGCCGACGGCAGGGTCGTCGTATCCGGCGGCGCCCAGACAGCGGGCTTGGGCCAGGCACCCAGCCTCGAACATCACCGCTAGGGCCTGGGAATTCACATCATCGGCCTCCACATGCGTGTGGCCCCCATGCTCGTCTTCGCCAGGGGCGTATGTCCACTCGACCTGCTTGACCGGCACGCCTGCGGTAAGGCCGACTACACCATGAGCCGCTTCGTGCACAGCCAAGGACCATGCCCACAGCTCCGGGTCCTGGTCGACGATTCGGTCGAGCACCGGTACGAGGAGTTTGCGCCACGGCGTCGTCTCCTTCTCAGCCGGTTCCTCCAGCAGCAGCTCGATATAGCGTGCCTGATTCAGTTCGGCTTGGATGTGGTCATCGTTGGTGAGCTTGACCCGGAGGTGGTCTTGGCCGCGGACGCGGTCCACGGCAACCAGATTTCCGGTGATGGTGGTGCTGCCCTTGAGCTGCATGCGTACGAATCGGCCGATCTCACCTTGGAGCTCGTCACGGTTGAAGGGGGGAAGCAAGGTACCCATGGTTCTTTCCTAAGGCACGTGAGTTGCGCATTGGTCAGCCTGGGGTGTCAGCAAGGCCAGGTCGGTGTCCAGATCCGGTAGGGCGTCAAACGAGTGACGTCGCCGATGATGGTCTCAATTTGCTCTCCGGTCAGGCCGACCGGGTTGGCCGTCTGCAGAGCACGTGCCAGTTTCTGCACGGCCTTCCACACTGCGGGCTCCTTCAAGAGCTCGGCGGCGTCGACCTGGGCTTGTCGTCGCCAGATGACCTGTCCTTGGGCCTGCAGTTCGGCCAGGTTCTGGTGCACTGATTGTGCACTGAGTTCCTCTAGAGCTGGTGTTGTCAGGGGGTGGAGGGCGGTGTCGGCCACCGAGCGCGCCCCGGCGAGAGGGCCCGCGCTGAGGTGGACTGCCCGGGCCTGGGGGGTGCCCCCACGGAAGGTCGTTTTCTCGCCTTGGTCGGTGTAGGGGTCGAAGAAGCCCCGGGCTTGGACCACGTGCACGCCCAAAACACGAGCGATCACGACTTGGCCTGCGGAGAAGTGGCTGTCAACCGTGTGTTTTTGATCGGGAGTCAAAGACCACAGGGCGAAGGCGAACGGGTGCGGGTCCTCTACGTCGGACATGAGGCTCCTTGACGGCTTAACCGGGAAAATACCTGCACGAGGAACTACAAGGTTGGCCTGCGCCACCAGGGCAGTGTCGATGCGGTAGGTCAACTGGCCTGCTCTAGGATAGCCGCCGCCCAAAACGGAGGGTCGTGTCCTGCAAAAGATGGTCGTCCGAGCAGCGGACAGGAAGCCCCCGCAAGGCATGGGCACGCACATCGCTCAGCCGGCCAAATTCGGATACTTTATTCTGTGTTGGACTACTCACTGAGGTCACGATTACGCAGCATCTCAAGGATGCGGATACGGTTGCCTATAGCCGAATCAAGCGAGCCAATCAAGCCCTCGACCCACTTGGCATCGCGCCCCTCCAGCCGACACCGGCGCAGATCTTGATGAAGGACCGAGCGCTCACGCATCAAAGCGATGACCTCAATGACCGTTTGGTATATGGCTTCGTTTCGCTCACTGTCTGGCATGATTTGCCTTTCACGGAAGGAATATATGCACAGCAATCTTCTCCATATGGTTATCCGAGACAGCTCTGCTGGCTGAGATGTAGATGTACTGGCCTGAGTTGCGTGCAACTTCAGGGGTGCACGAACCGGCGCACGTCATTACAGCAGGGCTGTCAAGGACCGTCCTGCTCCGCGATACCCAGCCCGCCCGGGATGCAGGCAGGGCACTTGCATCGGTAGAAGTTGTGCAGATCTCGCGGGCGCATCGACTGAATTCGCCTCCAAGGCCCCTCGGCCTCGTAGCGCACCAGCACCCTGGTTTCTCCTTCGGTTTCCTGAATCTCCTCAACGACTGCAGGACGCACCCACGGAGAACGCACTAACCTCATCGAGGAAACACTGGCGGGTTCAACGTAGTACGGCCGACCGCGAACATGCTTGCCAACCAGCGTGGTGACATCCGTATTGGCGTGTGTGACACACTGCGACACATCAAAGGATTTTGCAGACATTTGCTCCCCTTATCAATCTGAATAAAGGAAGGGATGCCCACGGAAAATGTGACTTCCACTGACAGTCCCATAGCTTGAATCGATAACTGTTGAACGGTTATGTGTTTCGTTGCTCGAACGAGGCCCAACAACCCTCGGCAGTCACAGTTACCGGTTCGTATCAGCAACGAAATAGAAGGCGGGCCTATCTGGCGCCGACATCGGCATACACGTTCAACTCAGATCCGATCGAACTAGTACCTAGGCATAGGTATTAGCCGGATTGAAGCGGACCATATTTGGAATGCGACTGAGGCAAAACGCTCACCTGGCAGCGACGTAGTCGGCGCCGTCGACTTAATCCGAAAACGGCTTATTGGCCAGCATGCTGGCGCCTGTGGATAGCCGCGCTCAACTGGGCAGTGCGTCAGGAGCAGCAGAACGAGGCTCGGCCGACGAGGAGTAGCCGGCCAGCTGACACAGCAAGGCTCGCACCTGAGCACGGTGTACGACCGAGGTAGATTGTGCACCTGGTCGGTAGCTAGCGCAGCGGACTCCTCCATCGGCGGAGCCTCCAGAAGCGCGGTGTCGACCGAAAGCAGGCATAGACCCAGGGAACCGGTTAGCGGTGTGCTGTCCGACCGATAGCGCCACCGCGACCGTCTGCGTGGTGCGTTCAGCTCAACTCGGCTGACCTGCGGAACATCCTGGAACCCCGCAGGTGTCCGTCTGCGGGGTTCCTTGGTGTCCGAGCGAGTGTTGGACGCTAGCTGGTGTGGACCTTTGCAGGTAGGTAAATCACGCCCCGCTGAGAGCAGCGCCTTTCTCAACGAGGTGCGCGCGTCCTGTTAGGCGAAGGTGTTGGTGAACGTGTGCTGCTTCTCGTTCCCCTTCGGGGGCGAAAAGAAATCACCCGCCCCTCGGAAGTCCTCCTCCTGGTACTGCTGCGCGTGGCGCTGAGCGCGGCGCTGTGCGGTGCTGGCACTCTCCAGGAACTGCGGGTACCCCTGGACCTCCAGGTGCATGGGGTACTGCTTGGTGCCCTGGCGGTCCGTGTAGCTCTTAGCGTTCACTCGGTAGCTGACGGCGATCAGCGAGCCCACCGACAGCGAACTCCAGGGGTTGTTCTGCACGCGGTTCGAGACGAACGCGCGCAGCGGAATGAAGTTGGTGCCGATCTTCTTGTCGGTACCGCTGGTGAAGTTGTCATCGACGGCTAGGGTGAGCAGAATTGACTTGCTGCCGTCAGAGTTCGTAAGCTCCTTTACTTCCTGCGCGACGCGTCCGATCAGGTGTCCGTTATTGCGCGGGTTAACCATAGAATTCCCTTGGTGTTTTGTTGTTCGTGTTTAGTAAGCATTTCGTGTGCGACTTGCTTGCTATCGCGGCCCCCGCGGCGGGTGTGCCAGACGAGTTTTGTGCTTTACTGTGGCCAGCGAATGCTCCGCTGTTTTTGTCCCTGGGCTTTACTAGCCCTATGCCACCGAGTGGTCGAGCGCCTCTCGCAGGAGGCCTACGAAGGCTGACTGACTCGAATCACCTTCAAGGGCGCTTTCGCGCCTTGCATGGCCAGGAAGGTGGAGGTCTTGCGCTCCCAGCGCACGTTCAGCCTGCGGTAGGAGCCCAGCCAGGCGATGGAGCGCTCGACCTTGTACCGGTGGCGCCCCAGGCGTTGGGAGGACTCGATGCCAGAGCGTGCCAGGCGCACCCCGTTGCTACGTTCGCGCAGCCAGCGGCGCTGCTTTCGGGAGTAGTAGGTCTTATCGCAGTGGAGCTTAGCGGGACTCCGCCGCCGGGGACCTCGACGCGACCGCACCGCCTGGATGCCCTGGACCAGGGGTTGGAGTGCTTCGATGTCATTGACGTTGGCCGCGGAGATCGCACAGGTCAGCGGCAAGCCTTAGTTGTCGCACAGCAGGTGGGGCTTGGAGCCGGGCTTGCCTCTGTCGGTGGGGTTTGGCCCTGTGTTCTCCCCCTGGCTTGGCGCGGATCGACTGGGAGTCGACGGTGGTGCGGGACCAGTCCAGCAGGGCGCGTTTGCCCGGCTCGTCCAAGACGGTGTGGTGGATTGTGGGCCATAGGCCCGTCTCGGTTCAGGTCTGGAACCAGCGGTGGGAGGTGGCATGGGTGACGCCGAATAGGCCGTCGGCCTTCTCGCAGGAGCAGCCGGATGCCTGGACGAACAGCACCGTGGTCAACATGGCTCTTTGGTCGACTCGGGGCGGTCGGTCTTCGGGGTCGGTGGCAGCAGGGGCTGGACGATCTCCCAGAGCCCATCGGGCAGCACATCACTCACAGCACGTGATCATGCCAGGCACAGGACCACCTCGCAGGGCTTTTGAGACGAGCTCTTGCGCGGATATGGATTCGTAGGGGCAACGGATAGCAGGCCCCGCGCCATAGTGGCGCAGGACCTGCTTCGTAGTCAGCGTATGTCTCTCAGTTAGGCGCTGATGCGGGTCTCGTAGAAGCGTGCACCATGCGGTCCACGGGAGTAAACACGAACCGGTTGGGGTTCGATCACCCCGGCTTCGGCAAGGCTTGCGAAGAGGCCCTCGTGCTGAGAGTAATCCCGGAGGAACACGCAACCCTCTCCGGGACTCAGGTTGTACGCTTCGAGGTTGACCGTCAGCACCTCCTCAGGTTCTCCCACAGGGTGGAAGATGAGAGCATCCTTGCTGGCCAGATACTCGATGTCACCCGTCAGCTTGACTACTCCTCCCATAAAGGAAATAGTGACGCCCTCCTTGATGACACTCACAGATACACTCCTCTGCTTCTAGCCTTCGCGGTTATGCCTTGAGGGCACTCTCCTGTCACAGACATCCCCGAGGCGGCTTCGCCGCTCATTGCCTCGACAAGCTCGAGAAAACCAGGGCTGGGTTACGCATATACAAGGAACCAATATTTGGAGTGCGTGATGTCAAGGTCAGAGCCCCGCTCGAATTCCGTAATCGCAAACAACGCATCCAGCCTTGGGGCAACCAGTTCTATGGTGCCGTCTTTGCGGTTGCCAGCTTCTCTCCCGCGCTTGGATGGCGAATTTTTGACGGCAACTTCGATGAAGCCATCGACTCCAGAAAGACCTAAGTCCAACGCACCCATTCGTTTACGGTCGTACACGGATACTTGACGGAGTCGGTGTCGCTTTGCGCAGCTCAGGCGGAAGGTTTCGGTTGCGCTGGGCACGGGCTTGAATCTCGGTGCGCAGCCGGGGTCTCTACCAGAGAGGAAGGTGAAAAAAGCATTCTGCGCTCTTAGTCGTCACCCTCGTCGTCCCTGTCCAGGTTCTCGACCTCCAAGGTGGCCTGTGCTGCTGCGTCGTCAGGGCTGGTCGCCACTACCACTGGCGAGTGGGGCTGCCACGTTTTGTCACCCATTCCGTCGTCAGCAACTGCACCGGCAATGTCGAGCACGGCAGCGACCACAAACTCGTCAGAGTCCCGGTCGCGTACGCCGTGTACGGAATACTCGTTCCAGATTTGCCTGCGGCCAAGCAGCTGCGTTGCTGCCTCTAGGTTTTCGGTCCGGCGCAGGTCGTCCTGGTGATGCTCGTCAGCGAAGGCACGAGCGAGCTCGGCTCCGGCCTCAGCGAAACGACGCCGGGCCTGGGCAGTGCGCCGAACAGCCTTGGTGGCAAGCCTGGGAGCCTGAGCACGCGCGTAACAAGCTTTGAGCTGCTGTAAGTCCGGGCGGGCACCCCAGTGGGTAGCCAGGGCGGTGACAATGTCGCGTGCTTGACTTGGCGCGTTGGCCCAGTGCACGTATGTACTACCAGTACCCGCTAGGCAGGGGCCGCCGTTACTGGAGGCCGTGATAGGGCCGGTCAGTGTGTGCCCCTGGACTCGGGGAAGGTGACGCCGGTGGTCTGCGCGAGTGTGGGGGCCACCGGTTCCCATATACACCTGTACGTGGTTGCAAGGCACGGTGCGTCCGTGTGGGTCACGCCACCCTTCGGGGCAGCTCAGGCTGGGAATCAGAACAAAGGCACCGACATCCTTTAGTTCGTAGCGGGTGTAACCCCGTTTCCAATCGGTGGACATTTGTGCACTCAAGCGTGCGATGGGCTCAGGCAATTCAATGCTTTGATGTTGAGTGAAGGACATAGCTCACTTCATGATGATGTCATGGTGGTGCGTTGCCTACGGAGAACACTAATATAATTCGAGGTGGGGAGGGCGATCGGCACCGCCCTTAGTCTCAGTGTTTTCCATGGTGCGTGGCACACCGATGTATCTACGCGGGCAGCGGGATGGGGACCGCACATGGTAGAGGATTACATCGGTGGCATACGATGGCTCTAACGGCTCCCAGGGCCGTCATGTCACCTGGAAATGGCAGCCGGTGTTGGGTGTGGTTTCCCCGCTCACAGGAGAGCGCCCCTTGCAGAGGGTCGTCTATGATTCCGGGCTGAAGTACACGCACCCGCGGTCGGTACGGTTGGCCGATGTCGGCGATGCGTTGCGGCCTTCCACCTCTAGGACAGGATCCGGTGTGGTGCCCAGGAGCATGCCGTCATTTCCTGGCAGGCGCAGTTCACCAGCACAGTCTGGGAATGTCCCCGACGTAGCTGAATTCGTACCTGCCCCCTTTTTTTGGCTGTTCTGAGTCGCCTTGTGCCTCCTCGAGACCAGCCGTGGTGAGTAGGGGCATGGGTCTTCATCATGGGCGGAAGTCGGGGCATGCGCCCGGCCCCACAGGTGGGACAGTGAGCGATCAGCTCTCCCTCTCCTTCACGACCGCGGTGCGTGCGTGGTACTCGGCGAGGCTCATACGCCCGCGGATCTTGTCGTAGGGCAACCGGTCGGTGATCAGGGTGTCGTTGCCGGTGAGCGCCCGCCGGTTCTTCCGCGCCTGCTCCACGGTGACCACCTCGGGCCCGGTGATCCACAGGTGCGCCCGCGGGATCGACAGGCTCTTTTCGTTGACCCGCACCACCTGCACCCAGTGGCCGTGCACACGCACGAAGTCGGCCTTGCGCCACAGTTTCACCCCCGCGGCCTCGGTCTGGGCCACGTGCACCCGCCAGTACTCCAGCTTCTCGCGCAGGTAGTCCAGATCCGCTTCCCAGGAGGCAACCGTCTTGGGGTACTTCTCGCGCGGGTGCGCGTCGATGTCGCGTACCAGCCGTCGCTCGTCGGCTTCCAGCTTCTCGATCCGGCGCAGGGTACGCGGGATGTTCTGCCGGAACGACTTGACGTGCTCGGAGGAGAACGCGACCTCCGCCCAGTACGAGGCCTTGGCGGCGTCGCGCCGGTACGCGTCGTCCGCGCGCATCATCCGCCTATGGAAGGCGCGCGCCGAGTCGGAGATCAGCGGCTGCCCGAGCGGCCACCCTTCCGACATCTGCTGATACCGGGGCAGGTGGGCGTGCGCCGACGCGGAGGCGTTCGCGCCGTAGGTCTCAGCGCGGTCAGCCCGCTCGCCGGCGCGGTCGTACCGCTCCTGCTCCGCCTCAGCGAACGACCGGCCCGCGATGACGTTGTCGACGTCGACCTCCACCGTGTACCCGGCCTCGCGCAGGCGGCGGGCGGCGTCATCGATGTGCCACTGCTTGGCCGCCTTGTCCCGCCAGTTGCGCACGTACCACCCGGCGCTGATGGGCAGGTTCTGGGAGAACCGGTACCCGGCCGCACGCAGGTGCGGCCCGGTGCCGTCGTTCTTGCTGGTGCCCGCGACCAGAGTGCCTTCGGCCCGGGTGTGAGTGATGCGGATGGTCTGGGTCATGGGGTACCTCCAGCGGTGTCGAACAGGCCCTCCTGTCCGCTCCCGGTGTCGCGGCGTTTCCAAGATGCGGGGTAGGGGCGGGTGCGGGCGCACATGTCGTAGCCGCCGCCCGGCCCCATGGTCGGGGCGTGGCGGGTGGCGTACTTGTCCCGTTCGGTGCGCACTGGCCCTCCGGCGTCGAACCAGCCCGGCGGGTAGACCCGGGCAGCCTGGTCCGCCCACCGCATCCAGGCGTCGTAGACGTCCTCTCCCACGGGTCGGGGCCTCATCACCGGCAGGGTGCGCCAGCCCGGAAAGGCGTGGTCGGCGCCGTCCTCGGCCGCGGTGTTCTCGACCGTGCGCGGCGGTCCGGCGTACCCGCACGAGCAGTAGGCCAGGTACCGCAGGTGGTACAGGTCCGTCTCGGTGGCGTGCAGCGGCTCCATCAGGTCGCGGGGCCGCCATGTCACGTCGAACCGGCAGCCGGTCTGGGGTGTGGTCACCCGGGTCACAGGCACCCGCCTCCTTCGAGGAGACCGTCGATCAGCGTGTCGGGGTACCCGGCCAGGCCGGCATACTCGTCGTCGCTCAGGACTTCGGCGTTGACGCAGATGGGATCGCAGGGCTCCCCGACGTCGGCACCGCACCTCAGGCAGGGGTCGCTCAGGTCGCTCATCCGGATGCCTCGTTGTGGTTGTGCAGGGTCTGGCTTGGGGTGTAGTACACGCACCCACGTCGGCACGGCTGGCCGATGTCAGCACCGCACTTGCGGCACTCCATCTCCAGGCCCGGGTCCGGGTTAGGTGTGGTGCAGTTCATTCGCTGTCCTCTCCGTGGCTCTAGGCGCGGGACACCAGGTCCACGACGAGGGCTGCGAACGTGGCCTCGTCATGCTCGTCCGGGGACACAGCCGGGACCGGGGGTGGCGGACAGGTGCACGCTGCGGGGTCCGGGCATTCGCAGTCCACTGGCACCGTCTGGGAGATGTCCCAGACGTAGCTGACCCCGTAGTGGCGATCCTGCGGCCGTGCTCGCGCCACTGCACCTTGCCGAACACGCACGTCGCGTTGGGTTCCTGGGCAGCGATCGCGATGCGGTTGTTCAGCGAGTGCCGACCGTCCAGGCCGGCGGCCGCGGCCTCGATGGCGTCGTGCTCCTCGGGCCCGGCCATGATGAGCGTCAGCTGCACGAGCGCGGTCAGGTCGGCCGCGCTCATCCACGGCTTGTATTGCCTCTTCTTGGTTTTCTTCTTGGTGGCCACGGTGGGCTTCCCCTTTTCCTTCTCCTACAGTGGGGAGGGATGGAGGGGAGCCCCGCTGTTGCAGGCAGCGGGGGTCCCCTCTTCCTATGAGAGCTTCGGCTTGCTCAGGCGGACGATGACGGTGTGCACGTCCACCCCGGAGGCGGCGAACGCGTCCTGAGGGAGCCGGTCCACCACGCGGCCGTGCTCGATGATGAGGGCGCGCAGCCGGTCGTGGTGGCGGTCCTGGCGGAACGTGATCCCGGCTGAGACGATCGCGGCCAACTCGCCTCCCGGCGCGAGCCAGTCCCAGGCGTGCAACAGGTGGTGGACCTGCGAGTGGAACGGCGGGTTCATGACGATCGCGTCGTAGAGCTGGGTGGCACCGTTCAGGTCGAACAGGGCACTCGGATCAGGCGCGGGCATCGACAGGAAGTCACCGATGTGCAGCTCGACGGCGTACCCGTCCCTGAGTAGCGCCTCCAGGGCGGGCCTGTGGTCGGGGTCGGACTCCACGAGGTGGACGGTGGCGCCGTAGGGCACGAGCGCGTGCACCAGGGCGCCGGTCCCGGCCGAGGGCTCCAGAACCGTGGAGCCGGGGCCCACGTTCACGTAGCTGACCAGGGTCTCAGCGATCTCCGGCGGCGTCGGGATAAACCCCTTCTCCCGCGCGGTGATGAAGACGCCGGTGCGCAGCTGGGCGAGCACCTGGTCGGCGGGCCGGTCGAAGCGGTGGCCGCGTGCCTCCTTGGAGCCGTCCCAGCGGCCTCCGGCCGCGATCAGAACCCGGTTGACCTTGTCGTACAGGGGCCGGTGCAGTTCGAACGGCAGCCGCAGCAGCGGCCCGTCGGTGCGCACCTGGACGTTGTCCAGAACCTCCAGGACTTCGGGCGGGATCTTCACAGGCTGCTCTCCTTCGTGGTGGGTGAGGCGGGCGCACCGGATGTGGCCGCCTCGGGGTCAGGGGTGGGGGTCTCCAGCGCGCGGATCACGTCCAGGAGCGCGCGGGCGCGCCTAGTCTCCTGGGCGATGGCGATGGTCTCGGCGCGCATCGCGCGGGCCTTGGGAACCCAGTCCTCGACCAGGACGTCCGCGACGCCGAGCAGCACCTGGTAGCCCAGGTCCCAGATGATGACGTTGACGGACAGGCACGCGATCGCCAGTTCGTCGATGTCCACCGCGGCCCATTTCACGGTGTGCGGGTCACGGCCCTGCTCACGCATGTGCGCGGCGAGCGCGCGCAAAAACCCACCGGTGCCACACGCTGGTTCGTGGACGCTGTCGTTATCGACCTTGCCCAGCAGTCTGACCAGGAGGTCAGTGACGGACCCAGGGCTGTAGTAGGCGGCACCGGCCTTGTTCGCCCCGCCCGCTTTGAGCAGGGTGAGGGTGACGCCGAACAGGTCCACGTAATAGCGGATGTCGGGCTGGGTGAGGGCGTACAGGTCGGCGCGCAGCGCCGCTTGCACCACGCCGTGGACGGCCTTCTCCTCCTTCGGGGTCAGGGGCTGCTCCCCCAGCCAGGCCAGGAGGAACGGGGAGGCGGGGTTGACCAGGTCGGGGCGCAGGGTGCCGAACGTGCGCCACTGGGAGCGGATGAACGCCAGGGTCTGTTCGGTGTCCCAGCCGAGCAGGTCCTCGGTGACGGTGTGGGCGTGCTGGGCGTCCGGGCCCAGCCACGCGAACGCGGCCAGGGCGCTGAGCGGCAGTTCGATGCGTCCGCTGATGTGGTGGCCGTGCCACGTCTCGGTGACGGCCTCGGCCAGGCGCCTGACTGCCGCGTCCGGGTGTGCGGGAGGCAGCATCCACCGCGTGGACGTCCCGGCCGCCGGTGCGTCCGGGCTCTCGGGCGGGGTGGCGACCGGGCGCGGCGTGCTGGTCTCGGGCCGCCCGGCGGTCGGCGTCGGGGTGGTCTTCGCCGGGCGCGGCCGTGTCGTGGGCAGGTCGAACAGCGGCAGCATCTCCTCCATCACGCACTGTCCTTGCGGGCTCGGGCGGCGGCGGTGGGCAGGCACTCGGGGGTGCAGGGGGTGCCGCCCGGGGCGTGGCACAGCGAACACGGTAGGAGGAGCACGGCCCGCTCGGCGTCGTCCAGCCCTCGGCTCCAGGCGTCGCGGGCGGCGGCGGCGAGCTGGGCGGCCAACTCCTGCCACATGGCGTTGGTGGTGACCCGGTCGTCGACGGTCACGATCGCCAGGCTGTTGCCGGTCGGAGCAGCCTGGTAGACGGGGCGTCCATCCATGTACAGGCCCGCGGTGCGTCCGGACTGGTAGGCGCTGTTGAGCACCCCGGCGCACACCTCGGCGTACTGGTCGGCGTACAGGACCGTCTCCCCGCCGTCGTTGGTCGAGGCGATGACCCGGCCGCCGGGGCCGTTGACCCAGTACATGACCTCGGGGACGGCCTGTGTGGCGGTCTGCTCGGCCACGGCCTTCTCGATGCCCTGCCAGTCGTCGCAGGGCCACACGATGAGGCAGTCGTAGGTGTTGGTGCAGCCCTTGCAGACGACGGTCTTCTCGGAGGGGCACACCCGCTTCCCCCGTTCCCGCTCGTTGTGGGGCAGCAGCTCGGTGTCAGCTTCCGGGTGCGCGTCGCGCCATGCCTCCAGCTCCTTGCCGGAGCTGGGGCGCGGGTGGGAGCACAGCCGCGCGGGCCGGACCCTCTCGACCGGCTGGTGGGTGTGGGTGGTCTGTCGCGCGATGGCGAGCAGCACGCCGGTGGTGTGGGGGTCCAGGGTGCCGCAGACGGTGTACGTGGCGTCCGCGCGTTGCACCAGCTGGTGCACGTCCAGGTTGGGCGACGGGTCGGTCATCGTCAGTTCCTTTCGTTCTGTTTACTCAGGTGCAGGGGCAGCGCCTCGTCCAAGTGCCTGTACTCGGCGCAGGGCCAGAGGACGACGATGTCGGCTTGCGCGGAGCAGGCCAGGCACACGGTCAGTTCCTCGTCCCGGCACACCCGGTAGGTGAGGGGTGCCTCCGCCATGCCGTCTCGGCCGAGAGGCCGAGGGGGTGGTGCTCCCACCGGGTCAGGTCCGGACCGGGCTCGTCGGGCCGGAGGTGGCCGCACCGCCAGGCGGGTATGGGGTAGGTCGCGGGGGTGTGGCGGTCCAGGGCAGCGGTGGCCAGGGCCAGCAGCGCCCCGACCGTGTGGTGGTCGAGGCCCTCGGTGTGGTGCTGGCCGATAGACGCACCCACCAGCACATGAAGAGGTGGGGTCATCGGATGCCCTTCTTGAAGGGGCAGCCCACAAGGGCCGCCCCGCCCCTGACGGTCGGTACTGGCTGTCGGCGTAGTCGGCGCGGCCCTGGCGGATCCCCGCCCGGATGGGGCCCTTCTTCCACTCAGGTGGTGATGGGGTCCAGGCCAGGCGAGAACTCCGGGGGCAGTTCCTGGCGGCACGCCAGGGTGCACGCCCGGCTCGGGTCGGATCCGCAGTCCCAGCACGGCTTGGCGAGCACTGAGGCGATCTAGCCAAGACCGAACGCGTAGGCCAGCTCGAATTGGAACTTCTCGGCTGTGCGGAACACCGCCCGGCAGGGGCCTGCGAGGATGACGGTCGGCTCGTCGGTGTCTAGACCTCCGACGCGACGAAGGCACTCGTCGTGCGCCTAGACCGTGTAGGCGATGTGGCCATGGGTGAGGGTGGTGCCGCCGGTGAGGGATAGCGCGGGGGCAATCTCGCACTCCCTATTGCAGGGCCGCGCGGCACCGGCCATCGCTGCGTTGTTGAGCGCGTCCGCGGCCTGGCGGTGCAATCCGAAGAGCTCCCGGACCGCAGGGTCCGTTCGGAGAAACGCTGAAAGCTGCACGTCAGGCGCAAGCGTTGAACGTCGGGGGTGGGGGTGGACTCTAGTGGAGGGGGCCAGTTGTGGGTCCGGTGCAAGCTGCTCTTCTCCACTGGACGCATCGGCGGTGGCGGGCGGCCTTGGGTCCGTACCGGCCGGCGTAGTAGTAGCAGGTGCGCCCTTCGGCCCCCTGGCCATTGTGAATACGGCCCGTGGAGCGCAACTACAGGTGCTCGCGCCGCCATCGGCGCGACTCTGCCCGTTTGCCCTTGCGGCGGTGGGCCTTCTTCCAACTGGCTACCGCGTGGGCGCCGCCGCCGTGGCAACGGCAGTTGATGTGGTGGCGCTGGTGCCGGGATCCGATCATGGGCGCGCGCATGGGGTTCTCCTGGAGGGTGAAGGGGGTTGAGCGGGTGGCCCCCACCCTGTGGGTTGGGGGTTAGGTACGCCGTCGATCCGGGTGAGGGACAGGGCCCAGGTGAGTCTTTCCCGTAGCCACCGCCGTGCCCCGGTACACCTGCCGCGCCCGGTGCCTGATCCGCGAGGTCAGCGCGCACGGGCAGCAACTTTTCTCCCAGCCGTTCTGACCCTGGCCAGCAGGCAGTCCTCGCACATGGACCGCATCCGTGCGCGTGGGTCAGTGCGTACTGAGAGGTACGCCAGACGTGCCCGCACCTGCGATCAGCGCGGCTCTGCTCTTGGATCTCCAACTCCACCAAGTGCTCTTAGAGCGGTCGGTGGTGATGCGGTCAGTGACCTGGTCCGAGGACCGGTCCTGCGCCTTCTAGGAACAGGTATGGGTCCTGGGTCCTGACCGCCTGCCCCGCCTGTCCCGCCTGCCAACAGCTCAGTGGCCCGGGATGGGTCCGACGATCCGCACCGCTATGTCTTGCCACAGGCACAGCGCAGATAAGACGCCGAATGTCCACGCGGCCACCAGCGCGGAGGTGTCCGCACTCATTCCCAGGGACACCACGTCCTGCGGGGGAGGCCCGGAGGTCATCCCCCGGACGCGCGCAATCACCTCCCGGTAGCCAGGTGCCAGCCCCGGGCGATGCGGGGCAGCGGCATTGTGTACAGGCCCCCCAGGTGCGGGCCAATGAAGGCACCGAACTCGTCGCGCAGCACGTGGTCCTCCTCATCGAGCAGGGATGGCCGGGGGTCCGTCTTGGCCAGAGCGCCGTCGGCGCCCTGGCCAAAGAGGCGCACCCGGCACGGCGGGGCCACGTGCGCGTTCCATGACTGGACCGACTCCAGGTACACGGCCGCGCCCTCGGGTGTGAACAGCGGGTTGATCACGTGGGGGGAGACGTTCTGCAACACGTCCACCAGGGCCGGGATGGATCCGAGCACGTCGGGACTGTACACGTGGGCGGGCACCCACAGCCCGCTCAGGGGCGCGGTCGACGTGCGCGGGATCCCTGGGCGCACCCCCACCACCGTGGACGTGTCGGGGTGCTGCCCGGCCTCGGACCACGTGCCGTGGTCCAGGACGACGCCGAGCGAATCCAGTCCGACGAACAGTGCTGGGGCGTGCTCGTCCGACAGGTGCGGGAGGTCACCGTTGGCCAGTAGGGCGCGCAGGGCCGTCCGGTCGCACAGGGGCGCGGTCAGCTGCGCGGCGGCCTCCCGCGTGATCAGCGGCTGTGTGACGTGCCAGGGGGCGGCCTGCGGGTGGCGGTCGTAGGAGGACAGGATCGCGTTCTGGGGGGTGGAGGCGTCCATGCGGATCTGCCACAGGCGCACACGCTCATGGTGCCAGGGGGCGCCTCCGGTCCAGTCGGCGTCGGCGCCGACCTCCACCACGGTGGGCGGCTGCTTGTCGATCTGGGACAGGGTGACGGTGAAGCGGGGCACGGGGTTGTCCTTTCGTTGGTACGGCGGTGCCCATCCCCGGGCGGAGGTGGACCTTCCCCGCCTGGGCGGGGTGTTGGTGGCGTTTGACCACCGATGTCGAGGCCAGCGCGACCCTGCCAGTGGGTGGGGGCGGGGACTACGGCTCCTCGTGGATGTGCTTGAGCACTGCTGCTGCTCGGGCGCTGGTCGGGCTGATCTTCCACCCGCACCCGCTGCTCAGGCACTCTGCTTCCCAGCCCTCCCGGGAGCGTCGGGGGTCGGCCGCGCCGCTGAGGTGGCGCTCGTGCCTTCGGGTGCGCACCATGTGGCGGCCGGGCCTCTTACGGACCTGGTCAAGGGGCACCTGCTGCTCTTCCCCGGTGTCCGGGTCCTCCACGATCGCGACCGTGCCGCGCTGGTGCAGATACAGGGCGGTGCGGGTGGCGCCGGCACCATCGGGCACGATGACCCGCTGGAACTGGCTGAACACCTCGAAAGGCACCTCCGTGGCGTGTCCGGCGGTAAGGGCCAGGGACAGCAGGCAAGGCAGGCACCACCGGTCCTCCCGCGGGGCGTCCACGGGTGCTAGCACCCGGTCCCAGTCCACCGTCTGGCCCACGTAATCCTGGGAAATGGCCAGGGGGAGGTTGCACGCCGTCCGGCCGGGAGCCAGTCGCGCGTGGTCCTGCACGGCGGCGGGCCCGGCCATCAGGTTGCGGCCCCACGCGGCGCGGATCACCGTCCACGTGGCGGCGGGCAGGTCCAGGGTGGTCTCGGCCTGGTCCACGCCCTCGGGGTGCCAGGTAATCAGGCGGGCCCGGCGGACGGTGGCAGGTGCGCCCACGATCTGGGACGTCCACACCACCGCGGCCAGGTGTGGCAAGGAGTCGATGGTGACCACGAGGGCGTCACCGGGGGCCAGGTCAGCGGTGGGCACCTGGGCCGCAGCGATGTCGCGGACCCGGTAGTCGTGGTCGTAGGAGGGTAGGCGCCCGTCGTCAAGGGTGAGGGGTCGCGCGGCAGCGATCTGGATACTTTGTGTCATGGCATGTTGTCCTTCTGGATCGGTCTTCAACGGCCGGGGGCGGGTTCACTCCTGGTCCCAGCACTCCTGGCACACGGGCTTGCCGGTGATGGACGATTCCATTTCGGCCCGGCTTGCTTCGGCCTGCTGCTCAGCGGCCTCCCGGGCGACCTGGGTCCACCGCTGGTCCTGCCAGGAGCACAGGGCGCGCAGCAGGTTGGCCCGGTCGGCCCCGATACTGACCACCTTGACGCCCGCCCTGAGGAGTTCGTAGACGTCAGCATTGTTGGCCAGGTTGGGGTAGAGGCGGTAGCGCGGGTACGGGGAGATGCTCATCTTGTGGGCGAGCTTCCAGGTCTCCTCATCGAATCCCAGGTAAGCACTCCCGACTGGCGCCACTCCTGCGGTTCGGCCATTTTAAGACTCGTCCTTTTTCTTTCTTACATTGGAATCCTATTCCATCGTTTTTCCTGAAGTCGTTAAAAGTCCCCGAACTGATGTTTATTTTCGGGTGATTCTGGTGCCTGGCCGCGCGGCCGGGCACCAGCGTGCGGCTATTTGGTGATCTGCATGGCGAACGCGATCTCCTCCACCGGTACCGGGCCCAGCTCACGCACCCGCACCGCGCGGAGAGTCCCGTAGGCGTTACGGGTCGTCTCCACTGCCTGGGCCAGACGCACCACGTCGCTGTTCTCGCCGTCCATGTCGACCTGCACGTTGCGGTAGACCCGACCGTGCTCGATGGCCTCGCCGGGCTGGGCCCGGATGAGCGTCAGTAGCGCCCCGTGTCCTACATACCGGTACAGCTCCACGGGCTTGTAGGTGCGCCGCACCGGGAACGGGCTGGCGGCCGGGCCGATGTCGATGAGCTCCATCGTGAAGTGGGCGCCGCCGTACTCGCTCGACAACACGAGTGAGCCGTGCTCGGCGCAGGGAATGAGCAGCTGGCGCATCACGAACATGCTCGCCAAGCCCTGATCGACGGCCTCCACCAGGACGTTGTCAAAGATCCGGTTGGCGACGTCGAAGTCACCCGCGGTCATGGTGAGCCGGACCGGTTGCCCGCGCCAGCGGTTGATCTCCTCAACGGTGAGTAGGGGCTGGGTGAAGTCTGGGATCGGGTCGTCGGGCCCGGCGTATCGGTAGGGGCCGATCGGAGGCCCGTACTTCTTGCGGTCGGCTATCAGCTCTTCTTCGAAGCCCACGGGAATTCCTTTCTGGAGGTTATAAGGAATAGCTCCGCACCGGTGGCACAGCGCTCGGGAGTTACTCGGCCAGGGCCATCACGAACGCGATTTCTTGACGGGCACGGTCAGGGCGGGCGTGATCTCGTGCAATTCCACATGCGGAGCGCTGGTGTAGGATCAGGAACGGCACATAGATCTGGAGAACCACCCGCTGGCAAGCGCCGTGAACCGTGTATTCGCACGAGTGAGACGGTGCGCTCGTTCGACTAGGCAAACTCCTGGTCGATATCTCCTTCAAGAAGTGCCCCGGGGCCGGGTGATCCGGCCCCTACGGGTGGGTCTACCGACGAGCAGGTCAGGTGGTGGCTTCCCAGAGGGTGCGTGGCATCGCCTCAGAGCACGTGGAACGCGGGCTGGGCAGGCGAGACCATCCCTTGTGTGGCGGTCGGTGGGCGATGATGCGCCATCCGGCGGCTTCAAGCTGGTGCCAGTCTCCACTGCGAGCGCGCATAGCGGTGGAGGCAAGGTTGAGTTCGCCGTAGCTGTCGACCGCCAGGTGCGCAAGGTGGGTACGGTTCGTCAGGCGTTTCCGGTTAGGGCTCGGGCGCGGCGTGCACCTGCGGCGGTGAGGGTGTACATGCGGCGAGGCGGATGACCAGCTTGGGTCTGGGGTTCGCGTTCGCTGTTGATCAGACCGGCGTTCTCTAGGCGGGCCAGGGCAGGGTGGAGATGACCGGGGCTGAGCTGAATGTTCTGAAGCAGTTCGTGTACGCCCATGGGCTGGCCGGTGGAGAGGAGAGCGGTGAGGATGTTGTGGTCGTAGCGTCCCATGATGGGTCTCCGATGGATTTGCGCGGGTGGGCAAGGAAGACGAGCGCGGCTCATAGCTGGCCTCTGTCATGACGTCGTAGTCGATGACTTTTCGAGGGTGTGGGAGAGCAAGAGGTGGTGTCCCGCCTGTTATGGGCGGGCGGGGCACCACCATCGGCCGCTGTTACGAGGGCTCCTCGATGGGGATGTGCACGCTGAGCTCGGTGTGAGCCTGGTCAGTCAGTTCCTGCCACTGCGCGGCCGACAGGTCCGCGAGAGTCTTGCCGTCCCGGCGCAGGGTGCGCCCATCGGGGCTGGTGAGGATCACGTACCGGCCTCCCTCTCCCTTGCGGTTGTTGGTGAGGGTGAGGCCTGCGCGGGTGATGGCGGCTTTGCGGCGTTCGAAGCGGCGGCGTCGGTTGTGGGTGGTCTTTCCGGCGCGGACCTGTGCCCAGGTGCGTTCGCGGTGGGTGGTGCGGTAGTCCACAATGACAGCCAGGTCGGGGCTGATCATGATCTGGTAACCGCGGGCGGCCAGGTGCAGCCACCCGTCCGGGTAGCGCTTCCACCGGCGCGCCGCGATCAGGTCCTCGGTCAGCGAGCGGATCGCAGCTTCGGCCTGCTCCGGGGTTGTGCCGGAGTGGGCGTCCTGGTAGCGCTCCAAGGCGGTGCGGGTCACTCCGACCGTGGCGGCCTTATTGATGTCGAGCGGGCACGGGTCGGAGCTGGCGCGCAGGGAGAACCAGCGGTTGCGGGGGACGTCGGGCGGGACGGGGGTGGTGAAGCCGGGGCAGTCGCCGGTGCGGCACCACCCGTCGGCGTAGGAGGTGGTGTTCTCACAGCGCAGCCCGTTGACGTGGTAGCGGCTGCACGGTCGGGACACGGCCACGGTAAGGCGGCGGGCCAGGTCACGAGGGTTAC
>NZ_CBDRFA010000101.1:0-28892 GCF_965343085.1 Nocardiopsis synnemataformans
CAGGTCCACGCGGACGTAACGGCCCCCGGCCAGGGCGCCGATGACGGTCCGCAGGGACTTGGCGGTGCGGCCGTTGCGGCCGATCACCTTGCCGAGGTCGTCGGGATGGACCCGGACCTCCAGGACTTTGCCCTTGCGGAGCCGCTTGGCTCTCACCTGGACGTCGTCGGAGTTCGCAACGATCCCCTTCACGAGGTGCTCAAGCGCCTCTTCCAGCACGTCAGGCCTCGCCCTCGGACTTCTCAGTCTCGGTGGTCTCAGCGGTCTCGGCGGGCTTGTCCGCCTTCTCCGCCTTCTTCTCGGACTTGCGGCCCTTGCCCTTGCCCTCGGCACCGGGGAGCACGAGCTCCTTCAGCGCGGCCTGGAAGGCCGCTTCCTTGGCCTCGGGGTCCTTGGCCTCGGCGACCTGGAGCGGAGCCGGGGCGGGCAGGCCCTTGAACTTCTGCCAGTCACCGGTCTTGCGCAGGAGGACCTTGACCGCGTCGGAGGGCTGGGCGCCCACGGACAGCCAGTACTGGGCCCGCTCGGAGTCGACCTCGATGAGGCTCGGGTGCTCCTTGGGGTGGTACTTGCCGATCTCCTCGATCGCCTTGCCGTCCCGCTTGGTGCGGGCGTCGGCGACGATGATGCGGTACTGGGGCGTACGGATCTTGCCCATACGCTTGAGCTTCAGTTTGACAGCCACTGGAGTGGTCTTCTCCCGATTAACGGTGTAAGGCGCCCGGCGGCGAAACCACGTGGGGTTGCGGCACCCGACGGGACAGACGTGGGTGACGGGCTAGTTAGAGGGCTGGCCCGACACCGTTAGTCGACTACTCATTGTGCCAGACGCGGACGTGTTCCCCGGACACGACACCGGAACACGGCCGCGCGGATGAGGGGTGAACGCGGAGGCGGCCCGTCCCCGGAACGTGGACGGTCCGCCCCGCCCGGTCTCCCGGGCGGTGCCAGCTGCCCGCCTCGAAGGAGACGGGCACGCGGTTCGGGCCGTCGGCCCGGCCGCGTCCGCGGTGCGGGGCGGCTGGCTGCGCCACACGCATGGTAGCGCTCCGCCCGTCGGACGACGGGCGCGCGGGCCGGTACCGGCCGCGCCTACTGCTTGGGCAGCTTGAAGTTCGACAGGTCGGGCATGTTGGGGCCGCCGAAGCCGGGCGGGAGCGTGGGCTGACCGCCGCCGCCCAGGCCCGGGGGCAGCTGCGGCGGCTGCTGGCCGCCCTCCTCCTGGCGGCGCTGGCGCTCGGCCGCGCGCTCGGCCTCCTGCTGGCGGGCCTTCATCGGGTTACCGCTGCGCTGCTTGCCCTTCTTGGTCTTCTTGGCCTGGGCCTTGGCCTTCTTGCGGTTGGCACCGCCGCCCATGCCCGGCATACCGGGCATACCCGGCATTCCGCCGCCCTTCATCTTGCGCATCATCTTCTGCGCCTCGAAGAAGCGGGTGACCAGGCCGTTGACATCGCTGACCTGGGTGCCCGAACCGTTGGCGATGCGCAGGCGGCGCGACCCGTTGATCATCTTCGGGTTGGCGCGCTCGCCCGGGGTCATCGACTGGATGACGGCCTGGATGCGGTCCAGGTCCTTGTCGTCGATGCTGTCGATCTGCTCGCGCATCTGGCCCATGCCGGGCATCATGCCGAGCAGGTTGCCGATCGGGCCGAGCTTGCGGACCATCTGCATCTGCTGGAGGAAGTCGTCGAGCGTGAAGTCCTCGTCCGACGCCATGGTCGAGGCCATCTTCTCGACCTCGGCCTCGTCGAACGTGCGCTGCGCCTGTTCGATGAGCGTGAGGACGTCACCCATGTCCAGGATGCGCGAGGCCATCCGGTCCGGGTGGAAGAGGTCGAAGTCCTCCAGCTTCTCGCCGGTGGACGCGAACATGATGGGACGGCCGGTGATGTGGCGGATGGACAGGGCCGCGCCGCCGCGCGCGTCGCCGTCGAGCTTGGTGAGCGCGACCGCGTCGTAGCCGACCCCGTCGAGGAAGGCCTGCGCGGTGTTGACCGCGTCCTGGCCGATCATCGCGTCGACGACGAAGAGGATCTCGTCCGGGCTGACCGCGTCGCGGATGTCCGCGGCCTGCTGCATCATCTCGCTGTCCACGCCGAGACGGCCCGCGGTGTCGATGATCACCACGTTGTGGTTG
This sequence comes from Nocardiopsis synnemataformans, assembly GCF_965343085.1. Lineage (NCBI taxonomy): Bacteria > Bacillati > Actinomycetota > Actinomycetes > Streptosporangiales > Nocardiopsidaceae > Nocardiopsis > Nocardiopsis synnemataformans. Next base: position 2,138 of record NZ_CBDRFA010000101.1, read on the forward strand.
TTGCGGCGGGCGTGCTCGACGGACTCGCGGGCGACCTGGACGGGGTCGCCGACGCCGTTGCCGGGCTCGGGCGCGAACACGGGGGTCCCGGCGCGCTCACCGACCACCTGGAGCTGCGTGACGGCGTTGGGGCGCTGGAGGTCGGCGGCGACCAGCAGCGGCGTGTTGCGGTCGGCCGCCAGCCACCGGGCGAGCTTGCCCGCCAGGGTGGTCTTACCGGCGCCCTGGAGGCCCGCGAGCATGATCACGGTCGGCGGGTTCTTGGCGAAGCGGACCTGCCGGGTCTCGCCGCCGAGGATCCCGACGAGTTCCTCGTTCACGATCTTGATGACCTGCTGGGCCGGGTTGAGGGCCTTGGAGACCTCCTCGCCCCGGGCGCGCTCCTTGATCCGCGCGATGAACTCGCGGACCACCGGCAGCGCGACGTCCGCCTCCAGCAGCGCGAGACGGATCTCCCGCGCGGTCGCGTTGATGTCCTCCTCGGACAGCCGCCCTTTACCGCGCAGCGAGGAGAAGACCGATGTCAGCCGGTCGGAAAGCGTCTCGAACACGAGTGTGGCCAGTCCTTCGTCTCGGAGTTGGTCTCCCAGCCTACCGGCCTGGGATCACCTTGCAGTATCGCTCGGCGGACGGACCCGGACACGGCGGAGGGCGGGGACGCCGTCCCCGCCCTCCGCCGCCGTGCGCTCGTGGACCGCGACCCACGAGTACCTCTAGTTACCCTCGTCCTCGGCCGTCTCGGACGCCTCCGCGGAGGGGGAGGCCCCGCCCGACAGGGTGGCCTCGCGCTGCTCGGCGAGGGCCGTCAGCATCTCCTCCTGCTGGCCGCCGGTCAGGCCGCGCGTGGACAGCTGGGCCTCACCGTCGATCGGGTAGGTCTGCTGGACGGAGCTGACGATGTTGTAGTCGGCGCTGCACGAGAGCTCCAGCGTGCCGGCCGCCTCCAGGGTGCCGCTGTCCTCGCAGTTCTGCTCACCGATGTCGGCGTTGCTGAACGTGACGTCCATGCGCACGGCCACCTCGCCGCTGCCGTCGCCGCCCGCGTCGCGCACGGTCCCGGTCCAGGTGCAGTTGGGGCCGTCCTCACACGTCATGGAGGGGCTGCCCTCCCAGCCGACCTCGATGCGGGCGTCTCGGGAGGAGGTCAGCTCCTCCTCGGTGGCGGCGGTGACGCCGTCGTAGAGCTCCTCGACGGCGGCGGTCTCGGCCTCGGCCAGGTCCAGGCGGACCTGGGGGCCGGTCTCGGCCTCCCCGGGAACGAGTTCCTCGATGGCGATGCGCTGGATCTGGCTGGTCTCGGCGTTGATCCAGACCTGGTTGCGCTCGCCCGCCAGGTCGATCCGGTAGGTGAGCGTGCCGTCCAGGTTCTCCTCGACGGCCTCCTCCGACTCCAGCTCGATGCCGCCCAGGATGGCGGAGAGCTCCGGCGGGGCCAGGGAGGCGCTCGGGTTGAGACCGGCCTGGGCCGAGGAGGCGCGCACCCAGTTCCCGTCGAAGTCGTCGAAGTCGGGGCTGAAGACGCCCTGGTCGAGCCAGAAGTCCTCCGCGGCGCGCAGGAACATCCTGCCGTCCGCGCTGAGCAGCTCGGCCTCGATGCCGTTGGCGCGGATGGTGCCGCTGGCCGTACCGCTGTCGGCGACGGTCAGCGAGGCGTCGCGCACGTCGGCGGAGCCGACGCTCTCGGCCACCTGGCCGGTGGCGGTGAGCGCCGGGTAGGCGGCCAGGTCGGTCAGGGCCTCCTCCATCAGCGGTGCCGCGGCGACCGGCTCGGCGGCGGTCGGGCTGGGCTCCTCCTCACCGCCGCCCCCGGGGCGCAGGTGGCTGAGGTCGATGGAGCAGCCGGACAAGCCGAGGGCGACGACCGCGCCCGCGGCGGCGAGCGCGGCGCGCCCGCCTCTGCGACCCGTGATGTGACTAACCGGCGCCATCTTGCCTCCTGACCCCGACATGTGGGGCACTGTACGAATCAGCATGGTTTCCGGGTGGACGGCGGGGTGGACGCGCCGGTCCCCGACCCGTTCCTGGTGTGGGATGCGAATGCGCGGCTCCCGGTTGTGCCGCGTGCCCCTTTTCGGGGGAGCCGGGAACGGGGCCGCCCGCGTGGCGGGGCCGCCCGCGTGGCGGAGCCGTCGGTCGGGCGCCGCGCGCCCGGCTCTACCGCCGTACCGCTCAGAGGGTACCGAACGGATACACAGGCCATAGCCAATACGGTGCCAGAAATGCCCATATACGCCATGAAAAGTGGCTGAGCACACGAACGGGGCTGACGGAGATCTCTCTCCGTCAGCCCCTGGACACCTCGCCGGGTCAGTGGCGCAAGGCCCGCGGCCTCGACGCTGAGGTCTAGGCCTTGGCCTTCGGCGAGGTCGTCTCCCCGCCCGGAGGCGTCGGCAGGGAGACCGCTTGTGTCGCGTCCTCGAGCTCGTCGAGTTCGTCGAAGGCGTAGGCGGACTCGGCGTGCAGCTCGTGGTCCAGCCCGTTGGTCTCGACCTCCTCGGGGATGCGGAACCCGATGACGAGGTGGATGACCTTGGCGATGACCCAGGTGACGGCGAAGGAGTAGAGCATGACGCCGATGACGGCGATGGCCTGGACGGCCAGCAGGCCGATGCCGCCACCGTAGAGCAGGCCGTCGGAGCCGCCCGCCACACCCGCGGCGACGAGGCCGAGGGCCAGGGAGCCGACGATGCCGCCGACCATGTGGATGCCCACCACGTCGAGCGCGTCGTCGTACTTGAACTTGAACTTCCAGCTGATGGCGTAGGCGCAGACCGCACCGGAGAGCAGGCCGACGGCGATCGCGCCGAGCGGCGTGACGTTGGCGGCGGCGGGGGTGATGGCGACCAGGCCCGCGACGGCGCCGGAGGCGAAGCCCAGGGCGCTGACCTTGCCGTAGCGGAAGCGCTCGACGAGCATCCAGGCTCCGGTGGCGGCGGCGGTGGCGACCTGGGTGTTGACCAGGGCCAGGGCGGCGGTGCCGTCGGCGGCGTAGGCCGAGCCCGCGTTGAAGCCGAACCAGCCGAACCACAGCAGCGCGGTGCCCAGCAGGACGAACGGCAGGTTGTGGGGCCGCATCGACTCGGAGCCGAAGCCCTTGCGGCGGCCCAGGACGAAGGTCAGGGCCAGCGCGGCGGCACCGGCGTTGATGTGCACCGCGGTACCGCCCGCGAAGTCGATGACCGCGTAGCCGCCGATCTCCAGCTGCTCGATCCAGCCCTCGCCCCAGACCCAGTGGGCGACGGGGAAGTAGACCAGGAGCGCCCAGACCGGGACGAACAGCAGCCAGGCGCCGAACTTGGCGCGGTCGGCGATGGCGCCGCTGATGAGGGCCACGGTGATGACCGCGAACATCATCTGGAACCCGGCGTCGACCAGCAGCGGGTAGCCGCCGGTGCCGTCCTCCGCCGCGGGCTCGATCTCACCGATCAGGTTGGACAGGCCGACGTAGTCGAGGCCGCCGATGAAGGCGTCGAGCGCCCCGGGCCCGTCGGAGTAGGTGAGCGAGTGGCCGATGACGACCCAGAGCACGCTCACGACCGCGATGCTCGCGAAGCTCATCAGCATCATGTTGAGGACGCTCTTGGCCCGTGACATACCTCCGTAGAAGAAGGCCAGGCCCGGGGTCATGAGCATCACGAGGGCTGCGCTGATCAGCAGCCACGCCGTGTTGCCGGAGTCAATCATTGCGTCGCCTCCATAGGACGGACGGGGGATTGTGTCTGTGAGGGCGGCGGTCAGCGAGCGCATCATCGGGCCCGATGCAGAACACCACGCAGGCAACTTTCGGACCGGGGTGTTTCTCTCCAGGACCCGGTGTGTTGCGCGCGGGTAAAAGGACAGACGGCAGTGTTAAGGCGCCATGAACCGAAGCCCCAGTCCGCGCGAACGCACGTGCACCGGCACGGAGCGACCCCCGTCACACCACCGGAGCGCGGCGTACCGGGCACGCGGAGTGACATCTCACGGGGTTCGCGCGGGCGCGGTCAGAACTGTCGCCCCGGTGTTGCGCCGGGGTTTCCGCCACGTGTCGCGGATCACACCCGTGTTCCCGCCTCCGGACACGAGAAGGCCGGACGAGGGCGAGGACGGTGACGCTCGTCGGCGGGCCCGCCCCGGACACGACACGGCCGGACACCCGTGCGGATGTCCGGCCGTGCGTCGTCGGGTCCCTCTCCCCGTCACTCCACGGACAGGATCGCGTCCACGAACACCTCGGGGTCGAAGGGGGCCAGGTCGTCGGGGCCCTCGCCGAGCCCGACGAGCTTGACCGGCACGCCCAGCTCGCGCTGGACCTGCACGATGATGCCGCCCTTGGCGGTGCCGTCGAGCTTGGTCAGGGCGATGCCGGTGACGTTGACGACCTCGCCGAACACCCGGGCCTGGCGCAGGCCGTTCTGCCCGGTGGTCGCGTCCAGGACGAGCAGGACCTCGTCCACCTGGGACTTCTTCTCCACGACCCGCTTGACCTTGCCCAGCTCGTCCATGAGGCCGGTCTTGGTGTGCAGGCGCCCGGCGGTGTCGATGATGACGGTGTCGGCGCCCTCCTCGACGCCCCGCGCCACGGCGTCGAAGGCCACGCTGGCGGGGTCGGCGCCCTCCTCCTTGCGCACGACCGGGGCGCCCACGCGGCTCCCCCAGGTCTCCAGCTGCTCGGTGGCGGCGGCGCGGAAGGTGTCGGCGGCGCCGAGCACGACGCTGCGGCCGTCGCCGACCAGGACTCGGGCCAGCTTGCCGGTGGTGGTGGTCTTGCCGGTGCCGTTGACCCCGACGACCATGACCACGCCCGGGCGTCCGTCGTGCGGCCCTGTGCGCACGGCGCGGTCGGCCTCGGTGGTGATCTGCGCGAGGAGCTCCTCGCGCAGCAGCCCCCGCACCTCCTCCGTGCCGCGGGTGCCGAGGACCTTGACGCGGGTGCGCAGGTTCTCCACGATCTGCGCGGCGGAGGTCACACCGATGTCGGCGGTGATGAGGGTGTCCTCGATCTCCTCCCAGGCGTCCTCGTCCAGGGACTCGGAGGACAGGAGGTTGAGCAGGCCCTTGCCGAAGGCGTTCTGCGAGCGGGCCAGCCGCGCGCGCAGGCGGACCATGCGCCCGGCCGAGGGCGGCGGGGTCTCCAGTTCCGGCGGAGCGGGCTCGACGGCCTCCTCCACGGGCGGGGGCGCCTGGGCGGGGGGCGTGCTGACGGTCCCCGAGTCCCGCTCCCGGTCCTCCACGGCGGTGGCTCCGGCGGCACCGCCGGTGGGTTCGGGTTCGGTCTCGTCCTTGCCCGGTTCGACCGAGCGCCGGGTCGTGACCAGGAAGAACCCACCGGCGGCCAGGAGCACGACGGCGATGATGATGGCGACGAGCAAGGTGATGTCCATAGCGCCTTCCAGTGTTCCAGAGTGTGCGACGCGTTCGCGTCACGGCCGGGTGGCGCGCCGGGAACGAAGGCGGTACCGGCGGGTCTTCCCCTCCCCGGGCAGCCCGGAACCGCCGGCGGCGACGGGGTTTCAGGTGCCGCGGTGGCGCGTGGTGCGCAGGATGAGCACGAAGAAGGGCGCGCCGAGGAAGGCGGTGACCACGCCGATGGGCAGTTCCGCGGGGGCGATGAGGGTCCTGGCGACGATGTCCACCAGGACCAGGAAGGCGCCGCCGAGGAGCACGGTGACCGGCAGGATCGCCCGGTAGTTGGAGCCCACCAGACGGCGCACGACGTGCGGGACGACGATCCCCACGAAGCCGATCAGGCCGCTCACCGACACGGCGGCGGCGGTGGCCAGGGACGCGGCGCTGATCACCACGATGCGCACGGCGGCCGGGTTCAGTCCCAGGCTGACCGCCTTGTCGTCGCCCAGGGCGAGCATGTCCAGCAGGTAACCGCTGGCCAGCAGGACGACCAGCCCGACCACCGCGTACGGGGCGATCAGCCGCACGTCGTCCCAGCCGCCCCTGCCGAGTCCGCCGAGCAGCCAGGCGAAGATGCGCTGGAGCTCGTCCACGCCCATCTGCTGGACGAGGGTCTGGGCGGCGGACAGGAACGAGGAGACGGCCACGCCCGCCAGGACGAGCGCGGCGGTGCCGCCCCCGCCCGCGGTGGAACCGAGCAGGTAGGCGGCGGCCACGCCGAGCAGGGCGCCCGCGAACGCGGCGACCGGGACCAGGGCGCGCGGGGAGTCGCTGAACTGCGAGCCGAAGACGATGACCACCGTCGCGCCGAGCCCGGCTCCGGCGGCGGCGCCGAGGAGGTAGGGGTCGGCCAGCGGGTTGCGGAACACGCCCTGGTAGGCGCCGCCCGCGGTGGCCAGGAGAGCGCCGACGACCGCGCCCATCACCACGCGCGGCAGGCGCAGCTCCACCAGGACGGCCGCCTCCCGTTCGGTGAGGGGGGACTGCGTACCGAACGGGAGGAGGCTGAGCAGGTGCCGGGCGATGTCGGCCGCGGAGAGGGAGGCCGCTCCGGCGGAGACGCCGAGCAGGGCCGCCGCGAGCAGCGCGACCAGCCCGCCCGCGACCCACCCCAGCGGGATGCCGACACCGCCCCGCACGTCAGTCGGCCGCGTTCTCGGTGACGGCCTGGCCGACCAGTTCGGCGAACTCGACCACGCGCGGTCCCCAGCGGGAGGCGATGTCGGCGTCGAGCAGGTAGACGGCGTCGCCACGCACCGCGGTGACGGTGTCGAAGGCGGGGCGCCCGGCCACGTCGGCGACCGTCGACTCGTCCCCGTAGGACAGGAAGATCAGGTCCGGGTTCTGCTCCACGACGTACTCCTGGGACAGCTGCGGGTAGCCGCCCGCGGCCCCGTCCGCGTCGGCCGCGTCGGCGATGTTGACCAGGCCGAAGGACGCGTAGATCTGGCCGACGAAGGTGTCGGAGGTGGCGGAGTAGGAGGTCTCGTCGAGCTCCTGGTAGAAGGACAGCCCGGCGTCGCCGGTCTCCTCGCACACGCCCTCGACGATCGCGTTGAACTCGTTCTCGACCCGGGTGGCCTCGGCGTCGGCCTCCTCGGTGTGGCCGGTGACGTCGCCGAGCATGCGGATCTGGGCGTAGGTGCCCTCCAGGTCCTGGGCGGCGTCCAGGACCAGCGACGGAATGCCGACGGCCTCCAGCTGGTCGGCGGTCGCCTCGGCGCTGCGGGCGAGCAGGACCAGGTCGGGGTCGTACTCGGTGATGGCCTCCACGCTGGGCTCGAAGCCGCTCAGCGAGGTGGTGGGGGCCTCCTCCGGGTAGTCGGAGTACTCGTCGGCGGCCTCGACCCGGTCGCCCGCGCCGATGGCGAAGAGCATCTCGGTGTGGCTGGCCGACAGGGAGACGATGCGCTCGGGCGCCTCCTCGACGGTGGCCTCTCCGGTGGCGTCGGTGACGGTGACGGGGAAGGTGCCGTCGCCCACGGCGGGGCGCTCGGGGTCGGGCTCCGAAGGGCCGCAGGGGACGGAGGCGGCCTCGGTGGTGGGCGCGGCCTCGGGTTCGCCGCCGTCCTGTGCACCGCAGGCGGTCAGGGCGAGCACGGCTCCGAGAAGGACGGGGGAAAGGTGGCGTGCGGTCCGCACGGTGCTCCTTGTCGGGCGGGGGGAAGGAGCGCGGTCCCGACGGAGGCGGCCTGTCCTTCCCACGAGGACGGGGACGTCGGTGTCGGGGAGGCGACCTGGCTCGTCCCCCGAAGGGGCCTCACAGTTGCGGGACAGCGCCGGGTTGGACGGCCGGTTGTGGCCGCGCCACCGGACTTCGCTCCGTCGACACCGGTCGGGCCGCCCGTGGGCGGCCCTGAACCTCCAGCGTACTCGGCCCGCCGCGCACCACTGCGGGCACCCCGACGGCTACTCTGGCCTGCGCTTTCTCTGGCGGGGCCGCGCTCCTTCACGGAAGGCCGGACAGAGGGGGCGCCGCACGGGACAGGCCATCCTCTTTCGCATCTTTTATTGCTTTCGCGAAAAAAGAGAAGAATGCCCGTTTTGATTATGTCTGTAAAGCAGAGGGTGGTTCCCGCCCCCGTGTGTCCAGATTGATCCTTGGTGAGCATTGACACTTTCATGGCACACGGCAATGATCTCGTTGCTATGCGCGCCGATTAACCGATGACGGACATTAAGCGGCGTATCCCCCTGAGCACCACAGCCGTACCCAGTGGGCTACCCCCGCTCCCCCGGTGTCCTGAGGCGCGCACCGAGAAGGGATGTGTTGACAAGGTGGTACCCCACCGCACGCGCCTGGCGTCGCTCGCCGGGTTGACACTCGTCGCGGGCCTGGTCGCGGCCACACCGGCCAGCGCCGACGACGCCTCCGAGCTCGCCCCCCTGCACCCCGCCCCCTCCGCCGAGAACGGCGAACTGACCCACCAGGCGAACGGCCTGTGGTTCATCGAACTGGAGAGCCCCCCGACCACCGCAGGCACCTCCTCGGCACAGGTCGAGAACGAACACGAGGAGTTCCGCGCCGAGGCCGAGGACACGGGCCTGGAGTACACCGAACGGCACTCGTTCGGCGACCTCTGGAACGGCTTCTCCGTCGAGATGGACGACGCACAGGTGGGCACGGCCCGGGAGATCCCCGGCGTCAGCGCCATCTACCCCGTCGTCACCTACGAGATCCCCGAGGGCGACGCCAGCGTCCCCGACCTGGACACCGCGCTGCCGATGACCGGGGCCGACGTCGCACAGAACGAACTCGGCCTGACGGGCGAGGGCCTGCGCGTGGCCGTCATGGACACCGGCGTCGACTACACCCACCCCGACCTGGGCGGCGGCGGCTTCCCGAACGACCGCGTGGTCACCGGGTACGACTTCGTCGGCGACGACTTCAACGCGGGCGACCCCACCACCGTGCCCGCCCCCGACGACGACCCCCAGGACTGCCACGGCCACGGCACCCACGTGGCCGGGATCGTCGGCGCCCGGGGCGAGGTCACCGGTGTGGCGCCCGGCGTGGACTTCGGCGCCTACAAGGTGTTCGGCTGCGAGGGCTCCACCACCTCCGACATCATGATCGCCGCCATGGAGCAGGCCCTGGCCGACGACATGGACGTGCTCAACATGAGCATCGGCTCGGCGCACTCCTGGCCGCAGTACCCCACCGCGGTCGCCTCCGACAACCTGGTCGACGAGGGCATGGTCGTGGTCGCCTCCATCGGCAACGAGGGCGACACCGGCCTGTACTCCGCGGGCGCCCCCGGACTGGGCGAGGACGTGATCGGCGTCGCCTCCTACGACAACACCCACATCCGGTCCGCGTCGGCGACCGCCAACCCCAGCGGCGAGACCCTGGCCTACATGGAGATGGGCGAGGCCTCCCCGCCGCCCACCTCGGGTGAGACCGACGAACTCGTCCACGTCGGACGGGGATGCCCGTCCCTGGGCGACGAACTGGAGGCCGACCCCGAGGGCAGGACCGCCCTGATGGTGCGCGGCGCGTGCACCTTCGCCGAGAAGTACGACGCGGCCGTGGCCGCGGGCGCCACCGGCGTGGTGATGTACAACAACGTCCCCGGCATGTTCGCGGGCGGCGGCATCGTCGACCAGGGGGCCTTCTCCGTCGGGATCTCCGACACCTCCGGAGCCCACCTGCTGGAGCTCCTGGAGGGCGACGAGCCCGTCACCCTGTCCTGGACCGGTGAGACCACCACCATCCCCAACCCGACCGGTGGGCTGATCAGCTCCTTCAGCTCCTTCGGCCTGTCCCCCGACCTGGCCCTGAAGCCCGACATCGGCGCGCCCGGCGGCCTGATCAACTCCACCTACCCCGTGGCCAAGGGCGGCTACGCCACCATCAGCGGCACCTCGATGTCCTCGCCGCACGTGGCGGGCGGCGTCGCGCTGCTGTTGGAGGCCCGACCCGACCTCGGTGCGCACGAGGTGCGCGACGTCCTCCAGAACAGCGCCGACCCCAAGACCTGGTGGGGCGACCCCGATGCGGGCCACACCGACAACGTCCACCGCCAGGGCGCGGGCATGATGGACGTGCCCGGCGCCGTGCTGGCCACCACCGCCGTGACCCCGGGCAAGCTGTCCCTGGGCGCCACCGGGGGCGAGGTGACCAAGACGGTCACCATCACCAACGACGGTGACGAGGAGGCCACCTACACCCTGGGCCACGAGAGCGCCCTGGGCACCCACGGCGACACCTTCACCCCCGGTTACAACGACGCCTCCGCCGAGGTGGCCTTCGACCGGGACGAGGTGACCGTCGCGCCGGGCGGCACGGCCGAGGTACAGGTGACCTTCACCCCGCCCGCCCAGGACTTCCAGCAGATGATCTACGGCGGCTACGTCTCCGTGGCCCAGGCGGACGGCGAGACCTACCGGGTCCCCTACGCCGCCTACAACGGCGACTACCAGGAGATCGAGGCGATGACCCCGATCACCGACGGCAACGGTGAAGTGCTCGAACTGCCGTGGCTGACCCGGATCACCGAATGCGGCGCGTTCTCCGGCCTGGAGTGCGTGGGCGAGGGCGGCGGCACGTTCGAGAACCAGCCCGACGGCGCCGCCTACACCCTGGAGTGGGTCGACGGCCTGCCGGACGTCCCGTACGTCATCGCGCACTTCGACCACCACGTCACGCTGCTGGAGATGACCGTCGTCGACGAGCGCACCGGGCGCCCCGTACACCCGGACCGCAACGTCGGCGTGTCGGTGGACCACGTGAACCGCAGCGCGACCGGGACGTCGTTCTTCAGCTACGCGTGGGACGGCACGGTCCTGGACCGCCACGACCGGATCACCCCGGTCCGGGACGGCCAGTACCGCCTGGAGGCCCGTGCGCTCAAGGCGCTCGGCGACCCGGACAACCCCGATCACTGGGAGATCTGGACCTCCCCGGTCATCACCATCGACCGCGGCTAGCGGGCTGGCCCGCTACGTCACCGGTGTCCTGTGCGGGCGCCCGCACCGCACAACGGGGCCGTTCTCCCTTCCGGGAGGGCGGCCCCGGCCGTGTGTCAGGTGGGGCGCTCCAGCTTCTGACTGATCACCTGGGAGATGCCGTCGCCCTGCATCGTCACGCCGTACAGCGCGTCGGCCGCCTCCATGGTGCGCTTCTGGTGGGTGATCACGATCAGCTGCGAGGCGGACCGCAGCTCCTCGAAGATCACCAGCAGGCGCTGGAGGTTGGTGTCGTCCAGGGCCGCCTCGACCTCGTCCATCACGTAGAACGGGGACGGCCGGGCCTTGAAGATCGCGGCCAGGAAGGCCACCGCGGTCAGGGAGCGCTCACCGCCGGAGAGCAGCGACAGGCGCTTGACCTTCTTGCCGGGCGGGCGGGCCTCCACCTCCACCCCGGTGGCCAGCATGTCCTCGGGTGAGGTGAGCAGCAGCCGCCCCTCGCCCCCGGGGAAGAGCCGCCCGAAGATCGCCGCGAACTCCCGCTCCACGTCCAGGTAGGCGGAGGAGAACACCTCCTGCACCCGGGCGTCGACCTCCTGGACGATGTCCATCAGATCCCGGCGGGTCTTCTTCAGGTCCTCCAGCTGGGCGTTGAGGAAGGCGTGCCGCTCCTCCAGCGCCGCGAACTCCTCCAGCGCGAGCGGGTTGATCTTGCCCAGCTGGTTGAGCTGGCGCTCGGCGGCCTTGGCCCGCTTGGCCTGCACCTCGCGCACGTACGGCAGCGGGACCGCGTCCTCCTCGGCGTCGCCCGGAGGGGGCACGGGCACGTTCGGCCCGTACTCGGCGACGAGGGTGGGCACGTCGACGCCCATCTCCTCACTCGCCCTGACCTCCAGCTGCTCCAGGCGCAGGCGGCGCTCGGCCCGGGCCACCTCGCCGCTGTGCGCCGAGCTGGTCAGCTTCTCCAGGTCGACGGACAACTCACGCACGCGGGCGCGCACGGTCCTGAGCTCGGCGTCGCGCGCCTCCTTCTCCGCCTCGGCGGCGGTGCGCTCGCCCTCGGCCGCGGTCAGGGACGCCGCGATCCGCTCCAGGGCCAGCCGGGCGCCCTCGGCGGCGGCCTCGGCGATGGTGGCCTGCGCGGCGCGGGTGCGGCGGCGCTCGGCGGCGCGCTCCATGGCGCGGCGCTCCTCGAAGGCCTGGGCGCGCAACTGCTCGGCGCGGCCCGCGATCGAACGGGCGCGCTCCTCGGCGGTGCGCACCGACAGGCGGCGCTCCATCTCGGTGGCGCGGGCCCGCGAGGCCTGGGCGGCGAGCTCGTCGCGGGTCTCGGGGTCGGGCGCGTCCTCCTCGATGGAGGCGGCCACCTCCTCGGCCTCGGCCAGCTCATCCTCCATCCGGGCCAGCTTGGCGGCCTCCTCGCCGCGCGCGGCGGTGGCCTTGGCGGCGGCGGCCGCGTACCGCTCGGACTCGGCCTCGGCGGAACGGGCCTGCCCACCCAGCTTGCCCAGCCGCTGGGCGGACTCGTTGCGCCTGCGGTCGCCCTGGCGACGGCGCGCGGTCAGCTCCTCGACCCCGGCGGCCAGGTCAGCGCGCTCGTGCCTGCGCTCCTCCAGCTCGGCGGCGATCCGTCCGGCGGCCTCGGTGGCCGTCTCCAGCCTCCCTGCCGCCTCGTCCACGGCCGCCTGGACCTCCAGCAGGCTCGGCGCGGCGGCCGAACCGCCGTGCACCAGGGCGGCGGAGAACACGTCCCCCTCGGGGGTGACGGCGCGCACGCCGGGGAGCTTGCGGACCAGGTCGCGGGCGGCGTGGGCGTCGGCCACCAGCGCGGTGCGGTCCAGCAGGGCGGTGACCGCGCCGGCCAGGTGTTCTGGGGAGACGACGGCGTCGAGGGCGTAGCGGACCCCGGAGGGCAGTGCGGGCCACTCCCCCCTGGGCACCGCGGGGACGGCCTGGGCGATGACGATCCCGGCGCGGCCGGCGTCCTCGGACCGGAGCAGGTCGAGCGCGGCCACGGCGGTGTCGGGGTCGCTGACCGCGACCGCTCCGGCGGCCGTGCCGAAGGCCGCGGCCACGGCGGTCTCCTGGCCGGACTCGACCTGGACGAGGGCGGCGAGGCTGCCGAGCATCCCCGGCAGGCCCGCGCCCAGGAGGGTGTCGGCGCCGTCCTTGTGCGCCAGTCCCAGCTCCAGGGCCTCCTTGCGCGCGGCGAGCGCGGCCCGCTCGCCCTCGGCGGTACGCTCGGCGTCGCGCAGCCGGTTGATCCCGGCGTCGGCCTCGGACAGGCGGCGGGCCGCCTCCTCCTGGGCGGCGTCGAGCTCGGCGTCGCCCTCGTCGAGACCGGCCGCCTCCTCGGCGGCCATCTCGTACTCGGCCTGGGCCTGCTCCGCGCGTTCGGCGGCCTGGCGGGCGGACTCCTCCAGCCGGGTGATCTCGTCCCCGTTCGAGGCCAGTCGGCCGCGCAGGCTCTCCACCCGCGCGGACAGCCGCACGAGGCTCTCGCGGCGCTCGGCGGAGGCGCGGTTGGCGGCCTCCAGCCGCTTCTCCTCGCGGTGCAGGGCGTCCTCGGCGGCGGAGCGCTCGGTGACGGTGGCCTCCAGGGCCTCGCGGGCCTCCTCCAGCCGGGTGAGCAGCTCCTCCTCCTGGGCGGCGGCCTCCTCGGCCTCCATCTCCAGTTCCTCGGGGTCGCGGCGGTGGACGGGCTCGTCGGAGACGGAGGCCAGGTTGCGGTGGCGCTCGTTGGCCAGGCCGCGCACGGCGTCCAGGCGCTCGGTCAGGCGCGACAGCGCGTGGTAGGTCTCCAGGGCACGGGCCAGGGCCGGCGCGGCCCCGGCGGCCTGCGCCTCCAGCTCGGTCTCGCGCTCCTGGGTCTGGGCGAGGGCGGCCTCGGCGGCCCCGCGGCGGGCGAGGACCTCCTTCTCGTCCGCCTCCTCCTTGGCCAGCTGGCCGGTGAGGGTGACGATGTCGTCGGCGAGCAGGCGCAGGCGGGCGTCGCGCAGGTCGGCCTGGATGACGGCGGCCCTGCGGGCCAGCTCGGCCTGGCGGCCCAGGGGCTTGAGCTGGCGGCGCAGCTCCGCGGTGAGGTCGGTGACCCGGTCCAGGTTGCCCTGCATCGCGTTGAGCTTGCGGATCGCCTTCTCTTTGCGCTTGCGGTGCTTGAGGATGCCCGCGGCCTCCTCGATGAGGGCGCGGCGCTCCTCGGGACCGGCGTGCAGGACGGTGTCCAGCTGCCCCTGACCGACGATGACGTGCATCTCACGGCCGATGCCGGAGTCGCTGAGCAGGTCCTGGATGTCCAGGAGGCGGCAGGTGTCGCCGTTGATGGCGTACTCCGAGCCGCCGTTGCGGAACATGGTCCGCCGGATGGTGACCTCGGTGTAGTCGATGGGCAGCGCACCGTCGGTGTTGTCGATGGTGAGGCTGACCTCGGCGCGGCCCAGCGCCTGGCGGGTGGAGGTGCCCGCGAAGATGACGTCCTCCATCTTGCCGCCGCGCAGGGACTTGGCCCCCTGCTCCCCCATCACCCAGGACAGGGCGTCCACCACGTTGGACTTGCCCGAGCCGTTGGGACCGACCACACAGGTGATCCCGGGCTCGAAACGCAGGGTGGTGGCCGACGCGAACGACTTGAAGCCGCGCAGCGTCAGATTCTTCAGATACACCCACACCTCCCACGACGGTCACCGTTGATACACAGCGCGACCACCTAAGGGTGCCACGAAGCGGTGACCGGAGGGTGGGGTTCGGGCTGGTGTCCCCGATCGGACGGCCTCGGGGCCCACGCCCTGGCGGGGAAGAGGGGGGATGTCCGGCGGACACGGAGGGTTGTGACAGGGTCCGCCGGGTACAACGGTAAAAAAAGCCGCAAGGGAAAGGAAAGACTGCGGCGAAGCGGACTGAGGAAAGCGACCCGGTCCGTCGACGGCCCCGGCCAGGGACGCCTGGCTTGCGCGTTCGGCGTCCCCGTCAGTGGGTCGACCACATCGGAAAGAGCAGCTCTGGCTGCGCCCGAAACGTCGACGGCGTCAGGTCAGGCGAGCGCCGGCTCGCGGTCGGTCGCGCCGGAGGCGGCATCGGTGACGGCCATGCTGAGCTGGTCGTTCCGTGCCTGGAGACGGCTGATCTCGTCCTCGAGGTCGCGTACCCGGTTCTGGAGCCGCCGCACCTCCGAGACCATCCGAGGGTCGGAGACGCCGACGTGGCCAAACAGAGCCTTCGCCATGATGTGGGTCCTCCACACTGAGTGACCAGTGATGATCCGCGCACGTGATGTCCCGTGGAAAGCCGACCGATGGTGGTCCGGCCCGGGTGGAAGATCTGCGCGATGTGTCTTCCAGAGTCTCACTGTGCACGCCGCTGGTCAAGATTGGATTACGACAGTCCGTAACGGCCACAACCCGGACAGGTATCCCGGGCAGGTGGCAGCGCACGATCCGAGCACGGCTACCCCGGGTCCAGCCGGAACGCGCGGACCGGTGACACACGCCGCGCGATGGTCGCCTCACACCCCGCGAGACCCTGCCGCGAGTCCCTGGGGACCGCCGCGGTCGCGCGGTGTGCTCGAATCGCGTTACCCCACAAGCATACTCACCGTTCGGCGAATCCGGTGAACGTCCCCCCAGACGAGGACCAACGTTCGACCACGGAGTCCACACGACCGGGTGTAGCACCGCCCCTGAGATGGCCAAGAAGTCGCTCGCACGCCTCCCTGGGGCCCTCGGCGACCACCTCGACGCGGCCGTCCCGGAGGTTCGTGGCCGCCCCGGTCAGGCCCAGTTCCAGCGCCTTGGACCGCGTCCACCAGCGGAAACCCACGCCCTGCACGTGCCCGCGCACCCACGCGGTCATCCGGACGGCCTCGACCTCGTCCCCCACGGACGGACTCCTTACTTACCTGGCAGACACACTTTGCTTTCCGACACGCCAAAGGGCCCTTTCACTTCCGGCCGCGCGGCGCCCTCTGACAGGTCGGGCAGCTGTAGGAGGAGCGGTTCATGAACGCCTCGCGGACGATCAGGGCGCCGCACCGCCCGCACGGGCGGTCGCGGCGGCCGTAGGCGTTGAGCCCGCGCTCGAAGTAGCCGCTCTCACCGTTGACGTTGACGTACAGGCCGTCGAAGGTGGTGCCGCCCACCTCCAGGGCCTCGGTCATCACCTGGCCCACGTGGCCCAGCAGCTCCACGGCCTCGGCGTCGGACAGCCCCCGTGTGGAGCGCGCCCAGTGCAGCCGGGACCGCCACAGCGCCTCGTCGGCGTAGATGTTGCCCACGCCGCTGATCAGCGACTGGTCCAGCAGCGCCCGCTTGACCTCGGTGCGCCGGGCCCGCAGCGCCCGCACGAAGTCCTCCGCGACGAAGTCGGGGTCCAGCGGGTCCAGGGCGATGTGGTCCACCGACGAGGGCACGTCCTCGCGCGCCCCGGGCACGTCCACCATCAGGTGGCCGAAGGTGCGCTGGTCGACGAAGCGCAGTTCGGTGCCGTCCGACAGGGGCAGGCGCACCCGCAGGTGCTTCTCGTCGGGCTTGCCCTCGGGCTGGACCAGCATCTGCCCGCTCATGCCCAGGTGGGTGAGGAGCATCTCGCCGCTGTCCAGGACGAGCCACAGGTACTTGCCGCGGCGCCGCGCGGCGGTGGGCACGCGGCCCGACAGGCGGGCGGCGAAGTCGGCGGGGCCGGGCAGGTACCGCCGCACCGCGCGGGGGTGCAGGACCTCGACGGCGCCGACGGTGCGGCCCAGGGCGTGTTCGGCCAGGCCTCGTCGGACGACCTCGACCTCGGGGAGTTCGGGCACGGCCGCCTCACCCCTGCCCGTCGCCGGAGACGGCGCCGGCCGTGCCCGCCGTGTCGGCGGCGGCCTCGGAGCGGGCCTTGATGGCCTTCCAGGCGGACTCGGCGGCCTGCTGCTCGGCCTCCTTCTTGCTGCGGCCCTCGCCCAGGCCGTAGCTCTCCCCCGCGACGCGGACCGTCGCGCGGAAGGTCTTCTGGTGGTCGGGGCCGCTCTCGTCCACGTGGTACTCGGGGACGCCGAGCATCTCGGCGGCGGTCAGCTCCTGGAGGGAGGTCTTCCAGTCCAGGCCCGCGCCCAGCCCGGAGGCGGTGGCGATGAGCGGGTCGAAGAGCCGGTGCACGAACTCCGAGGCCACGTCCAGACCGCGGTCCAGGTAGACGGCGCCGATGACGGCCTCCAGGGTGTCGGCGAGGATCGAGGACTTGTCGCGGCCCCCGGTCCCCTCCTCACCGCGGCCGAGCCGGATGTAGGCGCCGACGCCCAGCCCGCGGGCGACGTCGGCGAGGGCGCGCATGTTGACCACGGCGGCGCGCAGCTTGGCGAGCTGGCCCTCGGGCAGGTCGGGGTGCTTGCGGAAGAGGGTGTCGGTGACCACCAGGCCGAGCACGGAGTCCCCGAGGAACTCCAGGCGCTCGTTGGTGGGCAGGCCACCCTTCTCATAGGCGTAGGAGCGGTGGGTCAGCGCCCTGAGCAGGATCTTCGGGTCGACTTCGACCCCGATGGCCTGGTGGAACGCCTTGGCTTCGGAGACGGGGAGTTGGCTGGCCACTCGTTCACTTCCCTGTTCGTACGCGCCGGGCGGCGGCGCGTGGACGGCTGGAGTCGGGTGCGGACCCCGCGGCTCCGTCAGGGTGCTCGAAAACGAGGTGACCGTCGCGGGAGGCTCCGCTCCCCCGGCAACCACCACGAACTCGGGAACCCGGGAGAGCCCGGACCGCCGTGCGGCGCGCGAACGCTCCCGCGCGCCGGTGTTCGTCGTGTATCACGCTTTGTTCCTCGGCATCACTCTACAAACCCGCGTGCGGCGGCGCTCGGGGAGCACGAGGACAAGGGGCGGGATCCGCGCGGGGCACCGGTCACACCGGCCGCACACGGGGCGGCGCGGGCACGTGACTCAGCACGTGTGCGGGCACGGTCGCTCCGGCCGCGGCCGGACGGTGACAGCACTTCGGGGCGGACCCTTGTACGGGGTCCGCCCCGAGATGGCTGGGGAATCGGGTGCGAGGACCCGAAGCCCGTCATCCGCCAGACGCGTTCGGCTGCGGTGCGCAGGACCAGCGGTGTGATCCACGGCGCGCCTAGGCCGGGTTGGTGACCTGGCGGTTGTTGTAGGTGCCGCAGGTCGGGCACGCGATGTGGGGCTGCTTGGGGTCGCGGCAGCGCGGGCAGTTGACCAGCACCGGGCGCGACGCCTTCCACTGGGAACGGCGGGTCCGGGTGTTGCTCCGCGACATCTTCCGCTTCGGGACGGCCACTTCAATCCTCCTGGGTCACCCCCGCGCGGTCGCGGGAGGTCGCTTCTCTCGGTCACCCCGCGCACTGTGGCGGGGAAGGTGTGCCCCGGTCGGCGGGGGCGCGCCCGGGGGCGGCCGTCCGCGATCGGTTCACGAGCTCATCGTTCGCCGGGCTCGTCCGCGATCTCGCGGAGCGCCTCCCAGCGCGGGTCGATGTTGTCGCCGTGGCCGTGGTCGGGCCCGGCCTCGGCGAGTTTGGCACCGCACTCGGCGCACAGGCCGGGGCAGTCCGGACCGCACAACGGTGTGAGCGGGAGCGCGAGCACGACGGCGTCTCGGACCACGGGCCCGAGGTCGAGGAGATCGCCCTCTAGATAGTAGTCCTCATCCTCGTCACCCGCGTCCTCGTCCGTCCCCGCCACCTCGTCTTCGTCGGCGGAGTACCGGTACAGCTCCTGGAATCCGGCCTCGACGCCGTCCGAGACCGGGTCCAGGCAGCGCGAGCACTCCGCGGTGAGCTGGCCGCGGACGGTGCCGGTGACGAGGACTCCCTCCATCACCGCCTCCAGGCGCAGGTCCAGCTCGACCTCGCTGCCCTCGGGTACGGCCGCCATCGCCGTGGCGAACGCCTCGGGGACGGTCACGATGCGGTTGACGGTCCGCATCGACCCCGGCTGGCGGCCCAGCTGGCGGGTGTCGACCACGAACGGGTCACGAGGGTCTAGACGAGACAGGGTCATCGGGCTTTCACGAGGATTGCGGGTGTACCGAACGCGCGGGAGGCGTCGCGTGCGACGGGCGCGAGCGGTGTCGGGGCACACCGAGAAACGGCGGTACCCATGGTCAAACCGAGATTGTACCCAGCATGTACCCCGCCGCCCAAATCAGCCCCCGGCCCGGCGGCGGAGCGGGCGGCGAAACAGGCGGTGGAGCCAGGCGCTCAGCGGCCCTCGGAGTCCCTCCGCACGTACTTCTCGCGCAGGCGCTCCTGGACGTAGGGGGTGACCAGGCTGGAGACGTCCCCGCGGTGCTGGGCGATCTCGCGCACGAGGCTGGAGGACAGGAAGGAGTACTGCGGGTTCGCCGTCATGAACACGGTCTCCACGCCGGAGAGCTGGTAGTTCATCTGGGCGATCTGGAGCTCGTAGTCGAAGTCGCTGACCGAGCGCAGGCTGCGGACGATGGTCTCGATGCCGTTCTCCCGGCAGAAGTCGACGAGGAGGCCGTCGAACTCGCTGATCCGGACGTTGTCGAACTCGGCGGTGCCCTCACGGAGCATGTCGAGCTTCTCCGGGACCGTGAACAGGCCGCGCTTGTTGACGTTGTTGAGCACGGCGGCGACGACCTCGTCGTACTGCTTGGCCGCCCGGCCGATGATGTCGATATGACCGTAGGTCACCGGGTCGAAGGAACCCGGGCAGACGACACGGCGCACGGTGGATCGCCCCTTTCAGCAGCTACGTTCGGGTACCGCGATCGTAGGGCTTGGCCCCCGCGAGGATTCGGGCAACACCCGTTTAGCGGTCGTCTTCGTCCGTGGTCGGGACGTGTACGCGCTTTCGGCGCACGGCCTGCCATGACAGCCGAAGCGGGCTTCCCCCTCCCGAACCGGCAACCGCCCCTGGCCGTTTTCTCCCCAGCTTCCCGCCGTCGTCCGGGAGGCACGCCGGGGCGGGGCTCGGGGTGTACGGGGTGGGCGCGAGGCGCGCGGGGTGGGGCGAGTGTGGTGCGGGCGTCAGGTGAGGGTGGTGGTGGGCGACGGGCGGGCGTACCAGAGAACCGCCTCCCCGTACCCCCGGCTGCGGTCGCGCTCCAGGCCCTCGGGCCAGGAGGGTTCGGCCCCGCGCTTGGAGCGTTCGACGACGACCACGGCGTCCTCGGCCAGCCAGCCGCGGCCGACCAGGTCGGCCAGCACCCCGGTGACCTCGGCGTCGGTGACGGCGTAGGGCGGGTCGGCGACCACGAGGTCGTAGGGATCACCGGTGTTGTCCACGCCGACCACCCGCTCCACGCGGTCGGCGACCAGCCGCGCGCCGGGGAGCCCGAGCGTTTGGATGTTGCCCCTGAGCACATGTGCCGCCCTGCGGTCGGCCTCCACCAGCAGCGCGTGCGCTGCGCCCCGGGACAGGGCCTCCAGGCCGATCGCCCCCGAGCCCGCGTACAGGTCCATCACCCGGACGCCGTCGAGGGAGCCGAGGTCGGACTGGACGGAGGAGAACAGCGCCTCGCGGGCCCGGTCGCTGGTGGGGCGGGTGTTACGGCCCTCGGGGACGGAGATGCGCCGTCCACCGGCCGTACCGGCGATGATGCGGGTCATGCCCCCACGGTAGCGGCCGGGGTGTGCGGGCGCCCCGGTACGCGGGCAGCACGAGGCGGGCGGCCTGGGGACCCCCCGCTTTCCACGTTAGGCCCCGGCGCACAGGCCGCACCAGACTCCGCCGCGGCCTGTGGACAACACCGCGGCCTGTGGACAACCGGCCCCCGACGCCGGGCGCCCGGTCGCTGTTCCCGCTCGCGCCCGGCCCTGCCGCCCCGGCCGCCCCGGGCGCTCAGGCCTTGTCCAGGTACTCCGCCCGCTCCTCGGGCAGCAGCGTCTCCAGCGCCTCGGCCAGCGGCGGGTGCCCGGTCAGCCCGGGATCGGCCGCCACGTACGCCGTGGCCTCCTCGCGCGCGTCCCCGATGAGCTCCTCGTCCTTGAGCAGGGTGAGCATCCGCAGGCTGGAGCGGGCACCGGACTGCGAGTCGCCCAGCACGTCGCCCTCGCGGCGCATCTCCAGGTCCACCCGGGAGAGTTCGAAGCCGTCGGTGGTCGCGGCCACCGCGGCCAGCCGCTCACGCGCCGGGGAACCCTCCTCCGCGTCGGTGACCAGCAGGCACAGCCCCGGCAGCTGACCTCGGCCGACCCGGCCGCGCAGCTGGTGCAGCTGCGAGACGCCGAAGCGGTCCGCGTCCATGATGACCATCACTGTGGCGTTGGGCACGTCCACGCCCACCTCGATGACGGTGGTGGAGACGACGGCGTCGGTGTCCCCTGCCGAGAAGCGGCGCATCACCGCGTCCTTGTCGTCGGGCGCCATCCGGCCGTGCAGAACCTCCACGCGCAGTTCGGAGAGCGGCCCCTCCGTCAGGCGCGCCGCCACGTCGAGCACCGCCAGCGGCGGCCGGGCGCCCGCGGCCTCCTCGCCGTCCCCGGCGCCGACCTCCTCCTCGGCCTCCTCCTTGGCGTCGTCGCCGATCCGCGGGCAGACCACGAAGGCCTGGTGTCCGCCGCCCGCCTCCTCACGGACGCGTTCCCAGGCCCTGGTCAGGAAGTGCGGCTTCTCACGCGCGGGCACCACGTGCGTGGACACGGGTGCGCGGCCGGTCGGCAGCTGGGTGAGGGCGACCACGTCGAGATCGCCGTAGACGGTCATCGCGACGGTGCGCGGGATGGGCGTGGCCGTCATGACCAGCACGTGGGGGCGTCCGTCCACGGCCTTCTCCCGCAGGGCG
This sequence comes from Nocardiopsis synnemataformans, assembly GCF_965343085.1. Classification (NCBI taxonomy): domain Bacteria; kingdom Bacillati; phylum Actinomycetota; class Actinomycetes; order Streptosporangiales; family Nocardiopsidaceae; genus Nocardiopsis; species Nocardiopsis synnemataformans. Next base: position 23,669 of record NZ_CBDRFA010000101.1, read on the forward strand.
TCGCGCTGCTCCACGCCGAACCGGTGCTGCTCGTCGACCACCACCAGCCCCAAGTCGGCGAAGGACACGTGCTCCTGGAGCAGGGCGTGGGTGCCCACGACGATCCCCGCGGCGCCGGACGCCGCGTCGAGCAGGGCCTCCCGGCGGGCGGCGGCGTTCATGGAACCGGTGAGCAGCGCCACCCGGGTGGCGTTCTCCGCCCCGTCGATCTGCCCGGCGCGGCCCAGCGCGCCGAGCATGGCGCTGATGGACCGGTGGTGCTGCTGGGCCAGGACCTCGGTGGGCGCGAGCATGACGGCCTGGCCGCCGGAGTCCACGACCCGGAGCATGGCCCGCAACGCCACCAGGGTCTTGCCCGCGCCGACGTCGCCCTGGAGCAGGCAGTGCATGGGGTGGGCGGCGTCGAGCCGCTCGGCGAGGCGTTCGCCGACCTCCCGCTGCCCCTCGGTGAGCGTGAACGGCAGCTGGGCGTCGAAGGCGTCCAGGAGGCCGTCGACCGCGCCGGGCCGGGGCTTGGCCGGCAGGTCCTCCGCGCGGTGGCGCCGCTGGGCGAGCGCGAGTTGCAGGACGAAGGCCTCGTCCCACTTCAGGCGGCGGCGGGCGGCGCCGACGTCGGACCACTCCGCGGGCCGGTGGATCCGGCGCAGGGCGTCGGCGACGCCGAGGAGCCCGCGCCGTTCGCGCAGTTCGGGGGGCAGCGGGTCGGGCAGGCTGTCGACGTCGGCGAGGACGATGTCGACGGTGCGGGCGATGGTGGTGGAGTCCAGGCCCTTGACCGCCGGGTAGACGGGGATGAGCTCCTCGGCGTAGGCCCGGGCCCGCTCGCCCTCGTGGCCGTCCTCGTCGAGGAGTTCGTACTGGGGGTGGTCGAGCTGACGGCGGCCCTTGAAGGTGGAGACCCGGCCGGAGAACATCGCCAGGCGCCCGGGGACGAGGGCTCCCTGGTGGTAGGAACCCCGGTTGAAGAAGGTCAGGTGCAGGCGCCCGGTGCCGTCGGTGACGGTGGCCTCCATCATGTCCATGCGGCGGCGGCCCTGCCGCGCGGGCACGGTGCGCCGCTTGGCGTCCAGGACACGGGCCTGCACGGTGACCTCCTCGCCCTCGCGCAGTGCCGCGAGGTCGGTCAGGTCGCCGCGCCGGTCGTACCGACGCGGGTAGTAGCGCAGCAGGTCGCCGAGGGTGTGCAGGTCGAGCTTCTCGGAGAGGGCCTTGGCCGTCTTGCCCCTGAGGGGCCCCCTGCTCAGCGGTTCGTCCCAGGTGCTCACGTGTGCTTCCCGTCTCGGATCGCCGGTCACCGCCACGGTAGTCCTCCGGTGCGACGCTCGCGCGCCTTCCCGCCGCCTCGTTCGGCCCGCGAACGCGGGGGGAGGTGCCGGGCCCCACCCCGGAGGGCTCCAGAGTCCCGGTGGCCAGTCCGGCGGCCGACCCGGTGGCGCTCCCTCGCCCGCGGCTCCCGCCCCTCCCAATCGGGGTATACTCGTGGAAGTTCATCGCGTTTTCGCCATGCCCGCGTGGCTGATTCGATGCTCTCGGTGGTCAACCGGGTCGTTCTCGACCACGGCGCGACCCACCATCACACGTACGGACATCGGTCGTCGGCCCGCACTGCGCGTCGGGCCACGTCCTTCGTGTAACCTTCCACGGTTGGCGTCACCGTCAACCAGTCCGCCCGACCTCTCCCGGTCGGATGAATCTTCGCGTGCGGCGACGTGCGCGATCCCGAGCGCTTGAATGGAGTTACCGTGGCTTCCGTCTGCGACGTCTGCGGCAAGGGACCAGGGTTCGGTAACAGTGTTTCCCACTCGCACCGTCGCACCCGCCGCCGCTGGAACCCCAACATCCAGACCGTCCGCACCCGTGTGGGCGGCACGCCCAAGCGCGTGAACGCCTGCACCTCGTGCATCAAGGCCGGCAAGGTGACCCGCTAGGGTTCCCAACCCTCAGGACCTTCCATGGAGGCCTCCGACCATCTCGGTCGGGGGCCTTCACCCTTTGTCGGGGCCCCGTCGAGTCGTCGGAGCCCCGTCGGGGGCTGGAACCGCCCCGGGCTCCGCACCGGAACCCCTGCGGGGGCCTCTGCGGGCCCGGAGGCGACCTGCGCCCCCGCTCCCCCGGCTCACAGCTCGCAGACGTGGCCGTTCAGGGAGCAGCGGATCGGGCTCTGCGGCACGCCGACCGCCTCGAAGGTGAGCGCCACCGAGTCGCCGGGCTCCAGGCTGTCCTGGTCGGCGGGCTGGCGGGCCAGGATGCCGTCCTCGATCTCCGCCCAGTCCGCGCCGTTGACGTGCGTGACCTCGGCGGAGTCGAAGGCCAGGGCCAGCTCCCAGCCGTCCAGGCTGGTCCGCGAGGTGTTGGTGACGGTGACGTGGCCGCTGAACCCGACCGACGTGGACTCCGTGATGCGGTAGACGACCGTGGTCGGCTCCGAACCCGCCTGGGTCTGCGGTCCCCGTGCCCCATCGCCCTCGGCCGCCGCCTCCTCCTCGCCCTCGGCCGCCGGCTCCTCGGCGTCGGTCCCAGGTGAGGCGTCGTGCGTGGGCTGGGCCCCGTCCTGGGTCCCGGGGTCCTCGGTCGCGCCCGGGGTGCCGCCGAACTGGAGGTAGATCTGGGTGGTGCTGTACCCGAAGAGGAGCAGGCCGAGGATCACGCCGGAGACGACGAGCACGTTGAGCAGGCGCGGGGGTTCGACGCGTTTGGGGACCGTGCTCTCGATGAGGCCGCCGAGCCGCCGCAGCGCGCCGACGTCCTCCGGCTCGCTGCGGTGCACACCCCGGCGGTTGCCGTTCCGCCAGCCATGCCGCCCCATAAACCGCTCCTCGACGTTTCCATCACCCTCCACCGAGAGCTCCGGTTCCGGTCCCTCCCTCGTCGCCCTCCGCCGTGTGCACCCCCGTCTGGTGCGGGGGACACCGGCGAAGCCGTGGCTTCTTCTGCCGACCCTCGGTCGGTGGCTCCCGGGGACTTCCTGGGGCCGCTGCGTCCCATGAGGCGGGTGCTACGCCCGGAAAGGCCGCGTTCGCAAAGCCTAGCGTGAGAGTTAAACAGGACAAATCCCATCGGGCGCCTCAGCGCCGGAAATGATCCCATCCTCCGCGAGGCGGAACCCGCCCATCGACCGTGACCGGAATTGTGTTTTCTTCCGCGGTTTCACCTGTTGTTCCCACAACGGTTCCCACCCTGTGCCAGTGAGCGGGCAGAACGGTGTGCGGCGGGAACACGGCGGCGAGGGCGTGGTCCTCTCCCCCGGCGACCATGAGGTCGCGCGCGGCCCGCTCGGCCGTGTCGGCTCCGGCGCCCAGGACGCGGACCGCCTCGACGAGGGCGGGCTCGGGGCGCAGCGCCTCCCCCTCCAGGTCGACGCGCACCCCGCTGGCCCGGCAGACGTGCCCGAGGTCCTGTGCGAGGCCGTCGCTGACGTCGAGCATGGCCGTGGCCCCGAGCCGGGACGCCTCCGCTCCTCGGGCGTAGGGCGGGCTGGGCCTGCGGTGCTCGGACAGGCACTCGGCCGGGCCGTCGATCCCCTGCTCCAGCAGGGCGAGCCCGGCGGCCGACAGCCCCAGGTGGCCGGTGTAGGCGACCACGTCGCCGGGTCGGGCGCCGTCGCGGCGGACCGGTGCCCGTCCCTGGAGGTCGCCGAGCGCGGTGACCGCGATGGTGAGGGTGTCCGAGCCGACCATGTCCCCGCCCACGACGGCGCCGCCCGCGACCGCGCACTCGTCGCGGACCCCGGCGGTGAACTCCTCCGCCCAGGACACCGGCAGGTCGGCGGGCGCGGCGAAGCCGATGAGCAGGCCGGTGGGGCGGGCGCCCATGGCCGCGACGTCGGCGAAGTTCTGCGCGACGGCCCGGTGCCCCACGTCACGGGCGGTGGACCACTCGCGCCGGAAGTGACGGCCCTCGACCAGCAGGTCGGTGGTCGCGACCGTCCGGCCGTCGGGGGACGCGACGACAGCGGCGTCGTCCCCGGGTCCGAGGATTACATCGTCCGTGGTGGGGAATTGGCTCGTCACGCGTGCGATCAGAGCGAACTCACCAAGACCCCCAATGGTGTTCCGCACAGGGATCAGGGTACGGTGACGCTCCGGCGCGGTGGTCCGGACCCACACTTGTCATCCGTCCGTCATCGGCCGCACCCTGGCTCGGCCGTGAACCCACTCGCCGCTTCGCCCGGCGACACGAAGGAGTACTCATGGTGCAGGCATACATCCTGATCCAGACCGAGGTCGGTCAGGCAGCCGAGGTGGCAGGACGCATCCGGGGCATCGAGGGGGTCGAGAAGGCCCACGACGTGACCGGCCCCTACGATGTCATCGTCCAGGCCAGCGCCGAAGACATCGATTCCCTGGGCACCCTCGTGGTGGCCCGGATCCAGCGGTTGGACGGCATCGCCCGGACTCTCACCTGTCCCATCGTCAACATCTGACGCATCGCGTCATCCAGAGCGGGGTCTGCTGTGCTGAGTCGGTACGCGTACGCCGGTGTGGTCGCGGCCCTGGCCCTGGTGGCGACGGGCTGCGGCGCGCAGACCGTGCGGATGCAGCCGCCAGAGGCGGACGCGGCGGCCGCCGAGGTCTGCGCCGACCTCGTCGCGGCGCTCCCCGACACCCTGCTCGGAGCGGAGCGGGCACAGGTGCGGCCCGACTCGGAGCTCACCGCGGCCTGGGGCGACCCGCCCATCGGGCTGCGCTGCGGGGTGGAGCGCCCGGTGACCCTGACCAGCACCTCCTACCTACAGGAGGTCAACGGTGTTCCGTGGTTGCCGCAGCCGGAGGACGCACCCACCATGTACACGGCGATCGGTCACGAGGCCTACGTGGAACTGTCGGTCCCGGCCGCCCACGGCGCCCCCGCCGCAGCGCTGTCGACGGTCAGCGACCTGATCGTCGAACACGTCCCGGCGCTTCCCGAAGGGGAGCTGTGACCCGGCGCTCGCGCCGGGGAGACCTTGACCGCGCGCCCGCGGGCGGCTCCCGGTAGGTGAGCGGACCCGAGCGGCAGCGTTCGTCGGACGAACCCGGGCAGCGGTGAGCGCGTGCGCTGACGACGGCGCCCGGTGGGCGGGCACGCCGAAGCGAGCGAAGGCGTGGCCTCCCCCTTTACCACGCTAAGCCCGCGCGGAACCCGTCCGCCAGAGGCTTTTCCGGCCTGTGGACGACACACGCGTGGGGCCGCCAGCGTCCGCTGGCGGCCGGGGGGAGCTGCACGTTTTCGCCCCGCACCGTCC
>NZ_CBDRFA010000102.1:0-28506 GCF_965343085.1 Nocardiopsis synnemataformans
ACCATGCCTAGCAGCTCCGGATGACAGACGGGGGCGGGCGGAGAACGGTCGGGGCGCCGGAAACCGCATCCGGCCGGGGCCACCGCTGGTCAGCCAGGCCCCGGCCGTGAGCGGCCCGGCTACTCGGAGGCCGCGGTGTAGTAATAGGGCTCCTCGTCCTCGTCGTACTCCTCCCTGTCCTCGTCGTCCATCCCGTCGTCCAGGTCGAGTTCGACCCCGGAACCGGCGAACGCGGCCCGCACCCGCTCCACCGTCTCCTCGCTCATGAAGTGGTAGTGCAGGTCGAGCTTGCGCAGACCGGAGAAGGCCTCGGCCCGGTCGACGAGCTCCTGGGCGCCCTGGTCCGTGAGGATGCCCAGGGACAGGTCGAGCACCTCCAGGCGCCTGACGACGGGCGCCTCGGCCAGCACCGGGACCCACTCGGCCCACTTCTCCGCGTTGCGCACCCCCAGGTACTTCAACCGGGGGAACGCCTCACCCGAGAGCACCGGCGCCAGGTCCTGTGGGGAGGTGCTGCCGCCGTAGTCCTCCATCCCCAGCCACAGCTCCAGGTGCTCCAGCGCGGGCAGACCCGAGGACGCCACCTCGCGCACGACCCGGCCGGGCAGGCCACCGCTCTGGAGGGTGAGGGAACGCAGCGCCTCGTGCGAGGGCACGTGCAGCCCGAGCCGACCCTCCATACCGTCGGCGCCCTTCACGGTCAGCTCCTCCAACCGGGGGAAGGCGGCCACGAGCGGCGCCAGGTCGGGCTGGGAGATCCAGGAAAGCTCACACTCGTCGAAGGTGATGTCACCGAAGAAGAGCGAGCGCAGGTTCGGCAGCGCGTCGGCGTGCTCGACCAGCAGGTCCGCGGCCTGGTACAGGCCTCCGTCGCTGGCGTAGGACCATTCGCCGATGACCAGTGCCGTCAGCCGCTCGCCGTCCACCTCGGACAGGAACCGGGCAAGGTAGTCGGGGCCTTTGTCCTCTGGGGTTCTCCGGAGGTCCTCGCTGGTCCGCAGCCGCCAGGCCGTGGAGGCGGGGTCGTGCGGGTTGCCGCCCCGCTCCCGGATACGTTCGAGCCGCTCCTCCTCCGTGCCGCTGGCGGGGAACTCGACCACGGGCAGACCCGCGAACTCGGTGAGGCTGGACATGGGGAATCTCTTCTCAGGCTTCAGGGGGCGAAATGTTCCCCATGCCTAGCAGCTCCGGATGACAGACGGTGATTCGGGAGCCTTCCGGGGCGTGGAGGCCCGGGGACGGCTGAAGGCGCGGCGGCCGGTGCGGGGGTCCCTGCGGATCCTGACGGAAGCGGGTGCGGGAGCGGATGCAGGAGTGGGCGCTGGGGCGGTGATGGACGCGGGGGGCGAGGGTGGTTATAGGCCCGGGGGCGGAGGCCGGAGCGGGACCCATGGCCGGTCGCACCCAGGGCCGGGCGGCGGGCGGGTCGGTGTCCGGAACGGTCTGCGGGGTGATGCGCGGGGTGCCGTGCGGACGCAGGATGAGGAGGAGGGCGTCGATGTCGGCGGCCTCGGTCAGCCCGGACGGACCGGCGATCCAGAAGGACTGGGTGGCCTCGCCCCACCAGATGGTCAGGTCGCGGTGGCGGGCCTGGACGGCGGCGGCTTGGGCGTGCTCGCGGGCGAACTCGGCGCGGTGACCGCCCAGACGCGGAAGCTGCTGGGCGCGGCGAGTCCGGCAGGAGGGGTGGTCGCAGGTCAGGCAGGCCGGGCCGACGAGCGGAGTGCGGCGCGGGAGTGGCCGGGAGATGGGGCGAACGTCTTCGGAACGGCGGGGCGAGGGGATAGGGTTATTCATCAGATCCTCTTTCCTTGCTTATGTCTGAGTTGGGTTTCGGGGGTTCAGGGCCCAGGGCAAGCGGTGGTGCGCTTTCCTGGGCCCGTCTTGTCTCTCAGGTCAGTCGATCGGGCTCAGTCGCTGGATTCCCACTGGCTTCCGGCGAAGTCGTAGGCCAGGTAGAACCACACGGTGCGGAACTCGGCGTTGCCGTTGTCGCCCCACTCGGAGGCGAAAGCGTTGACCATCGCGAGGCCCCGACCGGATTCGCCACTCAGGTTCAGCCCGTTCGCCCGGGGCTTCAGGCAGGCGTCCCTCTTCTTCAGGCCGCCCCGGTCACGGCAGGCCAGGTGCAGCCCGGTGCGGTGGCGGTGAACCAGCAGGGTGTAGGTGCCGCCGGGCTGACCGGAGAGGCTGTGGCGGATCGAGTTGTTCGCGAGTTCGCTGCCCAGCAGGGTGAAGAGGTAGCGGTAGTCGGTGGACTTCGCGGCGGCGCAGGTGTCCAGGAACGCCCGCACCAGCGGCATCACGGCCGGAGTCCCCGCGAAGTCGTAGCGGCGCAGCCGGTAGTTCGGCCGCTCGGGCTGGCTGGAGAAGTAGTGGCGGTGCGCGGGCCGGATGAAGCTTGTCAGTGGGACCGTGGCCTCTCCCAGTGCGGGCATGGGCATCGGGACTTTCGCGGGCATGACGAACACACTCCTTGGCATGTCGAATTAGGAACATCCAGACAAAGGGGGTGAACGTGCCCAGAAGAGATGAGTTCGCTGTTCCCGAGACTCCATGGTGGGGCACGACGTAGCCTAGTCGCGGAACCTACAGCCAGCCTGCTCCCATCGGCTACGATTCAATACTGAGGCTGAATTTCAGTCTCGTCAAGCGCTTCTCTGGATCTTGGGAAAGTTTCTCGGGAGTAACCTTCATGGCCCTACAGCAGCACCCTCGAAGTCCTTCCATTCGTCGGCGTCGCCTGTCCGCTGAACTTCGACGCGCACGTCAAGCAATGCAGCTGACCAGCAAGAATGCTTCAAGAGAGCTGCGTTGGTCCCCCGGAAAGCTCAGCATGATCGAGAACGGCGAGATCCAAACCATCAAGCCTGACGATTTGGACAAACTGCTTAATCTATACAAAATCAATGATGCCGCGAAACGCGAAGCCCTCCATCAGCTCGCCCGCGACGCAAAGGTCCGAGGCTGGTGGAACCAGTACAAGGATGTCTTCAAGAACGAGTCACTACCGGACTTCGAAACCGAAGCATCCACCATACGGACATACGAGGCTCAGGTCATCCCGGGGCTACTCCAGACTCCGGACTACACCGCTGCCCTGCTTCAGGGAGGGCGTTGCACAAGCGCTGAAGAGATACAGCGTCGCGTAGAAGCCCGCATGGCACGACGTGAGATTCTGACACGCTTTAACCCGGTCAACTACCGAGCCGTTATCGATGAAGCCGCCTTCCACCGCCGCATCGGCAGCCCGGAAGTGATGCTTCAGGAGCTCAAGTACCTGCTGCACATGGCACATATGCCGCATATCGATATCCAGGTACTCCCCTTCAGCAAGGGGTCGCATGCCGGACTCGCTGGGCCGTTCGTCATCCTGGACTTCCCAAACCCGCTGGATCCGACCATCATCTGTGTTCCTACCCTGACTGATGCTCTGTATCTGGAAGGACAGGACGAGATCGACCTGTACACCGCAACCTTCGGCGACGTTCAGGGGTCGGCTGTCAGCTCCGCAGAGTCTGCCGAGTACATCAGTGAACACATCAAGACCCTGGAAAGGGCCTCATGAGAACCTCAAAGCTGGACTTCTACAAGAGCAGCTACAGTGCCCATGACGTCAACTGTGTCGAGATCGCACACGTCCCCACAGACTTCCGCAAGAGCAGCTACAGCGGACGGGACGTCAACTGCGTCGAGGTCGGTGACCTCCCCTGTGGCGCCGCCATCCGCGACTCCAAGCACCCGGACGCCGGGCACCTCCCCTTCCCCGCCCCCGAGTGGACGACCTTCCTCAACGCCGCTCGCGGCCGGAAGCTGTAGGTACCCCACACCTTCCCGTCCTCCCCGCCGCCCCTGATCCGCAAGGCGCCACACAGGCACACAGACACCCGGAAGCCCGCCCCTGGGCCTCCGGGTGTTTCAACTACACGGAGGAGGGTGGCTGCGGCTGCGCCGCGTCCCCGTTCCTGCGCCTGACGGACTCGGCCGGCTCCCCGGGCTGAACCGTCTGGACGGCCTGCGCTGTCTGAGTTGCCTGGTCTGCCTGAACGTTCCCCGGAAGGCCGTCAGCGCCGGGGCCCGCGTCCCGCTCGCGCAGCATGCGGTCCAGGCGCTCGACCTGCTGCCCGAGTTCCACCAACCGGTTCATGACCGCCTCGTGCTGGACCTCCTCCAACTCCTGGTCCTCGGCCCAGCGGACCTCGCTGATCTCCTGTTCCAAGGACGTGACGATCACCGCGATGACCAGGTTCAGCATGATGAACGCCGTCAGCACGATGTAGACCACGAAGAAGATCCAGGCCGTCGGATGCTCCGCCAGCACCGCGTCCGAGACGTCCGGCCAGCCCTCCGTCGTCATCAGCAGGAACATCGTGTACAGCGACGTGCCCAGATTGCCGAAGAAGTCCGGCACGGCCTCACCGAACAGCTGGTGGGCGATGATCGCCGAGGTGTAGATGACCACCAGGAGCAGGCCGATCACGGTCCCCACTCCCGGCATGGCCTTGAACAGCGCGGTGATGATCTGCCGCATCTGCGGGACGGCGGTGATCACCCGCAGGATCCGCAGCACCCGCAGGATGCGGAGCACCGCGAACGGGCCGGTGGCCGGGATCACGGAGATCGCCACCACCAGGAAGTCGAACCAGTTCCAGGCGCTCCGGAAGAACCGTCCCCGCCAGGCGTAGATCTTGAGAGCCATCTCGACAACGAACAGGCTGACGACGGCGTACTCAACGACCACCAAATACGGAAGGGCGGAACCCCCATAAGTCATCCAGCCCAAAATCACGGCATTGACCAGAATCACCGCGAGCATGATGTTGGAGAACCACCGACTCTCCACAAGCCTGGTGACCTGAGCACGCCGCAATGCAGTTTCCTCCTTGCCAATTCCACTGCCGAGCGATTCGGACATGGAGCACCAAATATATCGAAGCGGACTCAACTCCTGTGCGGCGCACCTGCCTTTGATCGGGCGCGTACAGCTTCACGTTCACATCAGCCGCCACAGCCTCATCCCGTGCCCACGCTTCACGGAAGACACACCCTCACTGGTTCCGTGGGCCGCTGAGGAGGTCTCGGAAGAGGAAATGACGAGTGCCGTATCCCACATCCCGACTTTCGGTCAGAACAACGGCCGGGGACACTTGGCCCGGAAACCCCGTACCCGTCGGGAGCACTCCGCCCCGCCCGATGAAACCCTTCCCAAGGGATGTCGGGACCACGGGCAGTGGTTCGGGAGGCCGGTCCCGTCACTGGTATGTTCGCTGCTGGCCACGGCAGGAAGCCCGACACGATGACGAGCCCGAGCCGTCGACAGCGCCAGCGCCCGCGACACAGGAAGAGACATGGCGGAGCTGAAGTACTTCACAGGTTCGATGAACTCGGGCAAGAGCACGATGGCCCTCCAGGAGCACCACTCACGCGGTGGTGAAGGGGTGCTCTACACGAAGCAGGACCGTGCCGGAGCGGGCATCATCTCGTCCCGCCTGGGCCTGGAGTCCCCCGCCGTGGAGGTGGGCGACGACCTGGACCTGTACGACGACATCGCCGACCGCAAGGCCCCCTACGTCATCTGCGACGAGGCCCAGTTCCTGTCCGACAAGCAGGTGGGGCAGCTCGCGGGCGTGGTGGACGGGATGCGGATCGACGTGTACTGCTACGGGATCCTCACCGACTTCCAGGGGCAGTTGTTCCCCGGCTCGAAGCGCCTGGTGGAACTCGCCGACAAGATCGAGGTCCTGCCGGTCTCCGCGCGCTGCTGGTGCGGCGGTCGCGCCACCCACAACGCGCGCGTGGTGGACGGGGTCATGATCTACGAGGGCGAGCAGGTGCACATCGGCGGCAACGAGTCGTACGCGACCCTGTGCCGCCACCACTTCATGGCCGGAGTCGCCTGACCGGCCCAGAGCCGTGGATGCCCACGGCCGTCCAGGTGCCGTGGCCGCAGGAAAACCGACGGGCTCCGTCCTGCCGCCTCACTCCGGGATCATAGTGCCGAGGTCGTTGTCCAAACGGGTCTCCATTTTCATCACCTCGTGCGAAAACTCCGCTGCCGAAGCACCGTCCTCCGCAGTCATGTGCACCATGAAGACCCCGCTCCTTTTTCTAGCGACCACGGTGTAGAAGTTCCCCACTCCACTCTCCGGGACGCCGTAGAAGTAGTGGGCTTCATCAACCATGGAGTAGGGCCCGCTCTCCTCGACGGCGCGTCCGGAGGACTCGATTTCGTCGGCCCAGGCTTCCAGATCCGCCTGAGCCAATTCATCCCGATTGTCTTCAGGAGAGTAGATGACGGCACGGTAGGTGAATTCGAATTCCCAGGGGACCGCATACGTCGCATCAGGTCGGACAATTCCACCGCACGAACCCGATCGAACCAGGTCATCCTCTGCTGAAGGGCCACCGTCTATGGACTCGTCCTTCGGTTCCTCGGATCCCGAGGTCAGGCTGAGTTGGATTGCCGAGATCGAATCAACGATCTCGCAGAGATCGAACCTGTCTGCCAGGAACTCCTCTCGTGGCGCAGTCGGCTGAGCAGCAACGGAACCGGCGCCATCAGGGGTTTGTTCCTCCTGACCGAACCCTGATGTCAGGGTAGAAATGAACGTCCCGAGTAAAGCGACGACAACACCAAAGACCCCGAAGGCCGCCAGGGTCCCGCACCCGAAAACCGCCGCGGCGGCCTTCCACCCGTGCAGCCCCTGTTTCTTGGGCGGTGCCTTCTGGTCAACCACGACTGTCCTGCGCCTCCAACTGGGCCTGCACGTTCGGGTGCTCCAGCGGACGCGTGAAACCCATGATGTCCGCACGATTGGGGTCATCGTACTCGCGCACCGCGATCGGTCCACAGTTGGTGCACCAGGCCTCGACCATCAGCCCGTCACCGATCACCATTCCCACGTGTCCTGGGCCGGGAGGCTCCCCCTCCCGACTCACATGGAAGAACACCAGGTCGCCGGGCTGCTCCTCCCCCTGAGAAACCTCGGGGCCGAAACCCCATTGGTCCTGGGAGATCCGCGGAATGGTGACGCCGATGCTCTCGTAGGCCTTCTGCATCAGACCGGAGCAGTCGAATCCGGTGGGGCCGACCCCACCCCAGATGTAGGGCTTCCCGCGCTGGGCCAGGGCCCAGTCGACCACGGCCTGGGTCAGCTCGTCCGGAGCGCTCCCGATCGGGGCGCCCTGCGCGTCGAGCTGGCAGGCGACCGCGGTCTCGATGGAACCCGACGTGTCGTACTGCCCCTCCGCGTACTGCCGCGCCCACTCCAGCACATCGTCCACGTACCACCAGGCGTGGTTGTAGCCGTAGATGGCCTGCCGGACGTCCTCCTTCAGGCCGTGGGCGATGAGGTAGTCGGCGGCGGCCGGGATCGCGTCGGCCGGATCGTAGACACTGACGATCCCGTCATCGTTTCCGTCGACGCCGTATCCCTGCTCCGGGCGCTCGTCCACGGGCTGCACGGGCTCGCCGCCCCAGCTGTTGCCCGCCGCTGAGCCGTCCAGGGAGCCGAACTGCATCGGTCCGGCCGCGCCCCAGTCGTTGTGCCCCTCGGTGATCCCCGGGCCCTCCCAGCGCCCGTGGTGGGACTCCACCTGACCCACACCCGCCAGGATGTTCCACGGGATCCCGCGATCCTCCCCGACCTCCCTGTAGATCTCCAGGTAGTTCTCCGGGATGGAGTTCATCGCGTAGCCGCTCGCGTCCGGCTGCTCGGCGTCCGTGTCCGGTCCGCAGACCAGGCCGTTCGCCATCATGGAGCCGATCTGCTGGGTGGTGTTGGTGATCACGGGGATCACCAACATGGCGAACATGCTCATCAGGGCGACCGTGACGGCGACGGCGGCGCCGAACCACAGGCCCGCCGCTCCCCTGTCAGAGGACCTGCGGGTGAAAAGGGAGATCATGGGGTCACTCCTCCCCTCCGAACTGTCCGGCGTCGGCGGGCTGGAAGTCGAAGACCCTCCAGGAGCCGCCGCCGCGTACGACGGTGACGGCGAACTCGCCGAGGTTCTCGTCGAACTCGGCGCTCCCCGTCTCGGTGATGGACTGCGCCGTCACGACGAAGGTGACCGAGTCGGCGCCGAAGGTCCGTATGGAGTCGACCTGGGCCCGTCCCTCGGCGACCGCCTCGGCCTCGGACATCTCGCTCCAGAAGGCGCCGACCCTGCTCGTCTCGGCCAGCACCCCGGCGAACTCGGGGGTGGCCAGCTCCTCCATCGAGGCGTAGTAGGACTCGGGGGACTGGGTGTAGTCGATGGTTCCGTAGGCCTCGGCGAAGGTGCGGGCCGCCGCCCCGGCCGCCTGGAGTTCCGCCTCCGTGAAGGGGAACCAGTCCAGGACATCCACGTCCTCGGCTGCGGTGGTCGGGATCGGGCTCGGCTCGACGGTGGACAACCCGTCCGGGCCGCCGGGGCCGCCCGGGGGTTCCTCCTGGGCGGTTCCGGGGTCCGGGGAGGCCACGGAGGGATCGTCCTCCTCCTCGGCGCCCCCGAAACCGCCGAAGCTGAGGTAGAGCCCGAACACGACCAGCACGACGATCAGTCCGAGGAAGACAGCCCGCTGGGCGCGTTCGGGGAGAGGGTTGGGCATCGCTTCGGGCCTTTGTTCGTCAGTCGTCGTTCAACCAGAAGGGGACGTCCCGCTTGCGGTCCCTCGTCGTGGAAGAACCGCTCTCCCCCCAGAAGGGGGTGATGGGCGCGTTGTCCCTACGCTTGCCGGAACCGGTCAGCCAGCCGCCGTCACCGTCGCCCCGGCCCCGGCTCTCACCGGAGGGCGCGGGACGGGCGGGACGCTGGGGAGCGGGACGTTCGCGCCGCTCCCTCGGCGAGCCCCAGCGCGAGGCGCGGGCGTTGGGGTTGCCCCGGGCCGGGGTGTCCGCGCGACCGCCGAAGATGCCCTGGCCGGTGCTGGGATCGGGCCGCTCGGAACTCGCGGCGCGGCCGCTCCCGGCCGCGGGGGCACTCCCGCCGAACACCGAGCCGCCACCTCCGCCGCCGTCCCGGCGTTCGGAGCCGCCACGGCCTCCCGAGCCGGTACCGAACACGGAGGCCCAGCCGCTGTCACCGGTACCGGTGTAGCCGCCGCTGGGGCGGGGCGGGATGGAACCGGAGGCCGCACTACTACCGGAAAGGCTCGGCGCCTGGTCACCGCTGCGTGCGGGTCCGGCGGGCCGGGGGCCGCCACCACCGACACCGCCACCGGTCGGAGCGCTCCTGGTGACGTTGAGGGGCGGGGCCGCGTTGTCGCGGACCCTGCCGTATCCGGCGGTGCCACGTGCCCGCGCTCCGTCCACGCGGACCGGACCACCGTCGACCGGGACCTCGTCGCCGACTCCGGTGTCCACACCGCCGTTGGGAACTCCTCCCCCGCCTGCGGGAACTCCAGCGGCCGCTCCGGCGATCTGCGGTCCCCGGCGCAGCCCCCAGGCCTGCGCCTTGAGGTTGGCGACCGGCGGCAGGACCACCGCGCTCCGGCTGAGCGCCTGACTCTGCGCGGCGTCGCTGACGATGCGCGAGGTGAAGGTGTTCGCGTTGACCGAGGAGAACAGGTACGCGAAGGGCTTGCGGTAAACGAACAGCGCGACGGTGAAGAGAGCCAGCAGGATCATCTGGAGCCCCCAGCCGAGGCTGGTGGACATGACCATGCCATAGCACATGACCAGGAGCGAGATCAGGAGTACGACGAAGATCTGCTTGAGCAGGAAGCCGATCATCAGCTCGACCCAGCGCAGCAGAACCATTCGCCCGTAGCCCGGGTGGATGCCGATGAGCAGGAATATGGGCGCCAGGAGGAAGAGCAGGAGGAAGGCGATCTTCAGCACGATGAGTGCCACTGACCCAGCGAGGATCAGGCCACCGGCAAAAACCGAAGCGAAAAGCGCGAGCGTCGCCACTCCGAGGCGACTTCCCTGATCATCGCCCGAGAAGAGGGGATAGATGCTGGGGTAGAACTCCTGCACGTCAGCGGCGATCGCCTCGTAGGACTCCTGTTTCTCCGTGACGAGTTCGTTGGCGTTGATCTCCTCGTCAACGATTTCCTGCTGCTCAATACGGCTGATCGCCTGAGCGGCGATGAGGTCAGTTCCGTGGACGTGTGCAGCTGATTCGGCGATATCCCCGTTTCCGAACTGCCCGGAGACCCAGGGCTGGCACACGAGACTGGACCACAGCATGTCCGCGTTACGCCTGACCTGAAAATCAGCTTCGGATTCCCAGTCCGCACGCTCCGGTGGCTCTGCCCCTGAGGGACAGGTCCCCGATCCCCCTCCGTAGGGCACTTGTCCGATCGTGCTCGTCACCAACTGACTGCCGGAGTTCACCAGGCCGCTGGCCATGCCCATGATCTGGGCCGGGTTGACGAGGATCCACAGGCCCAGGGCCGTCGCCGCGATCATCCAGATGCTGGACTCGATCGTGAGCGTCATCCTCTTCCGGATGAGCCCGTACCAGCCCAGCCACAGGGCGCCGAGGATGACGACGGTGGGGATCAGCGGACGCCAGATGCCCTCCCTCAGCGTGACGACCACGTTCTCGACGAGTTCGTTGAAGCTGGCGAGGAGGCCGTCGGAGGTCGCGGCCTGGTACACCGTGATCGTCGACTGGTTGATGGTCTTGGACAGGTCCCAGGCCGTGTTGGCCAGGGTCGCCTGCGCGCCGTTGCTGATCCCGTCGACACAGGACTCGGTGATCATGTGCCACTGCTGCCCGGCGGTGCCGTACTGGCCGTACATGCTGGCGTCGGGCGGCAGGCCGTCCGTGGAGCCCTCGATGGAGGACTGCGACTGCGGGGGCACGAGCAGGCCGTCGGAGCCGCTTCCCGCCGACTCCGGCAGCGGCGCGGGCTCGCCCGGGCACAGCGGGTTCGCCTGGGCCCCGGTGAGGGGTAGCACGACGAGACCGGTCAGCATGAGGAACGTCATCAGGAGGCGTCGCCATCCCCGCCGTCGGACGTGCTGATGCGTCATCTGCTGGCTCCTGCGTCGTGGTTCGGCCGAAGGCGATGTTCGCAGACACCGGGGCCCCGTCGACGCGCCCGTACACGCGTGCACACCGCACGCGGCCGTGCGCGACCACAAGGCCCCCGCATGTCTCTACCCCATCCTCTATGGTGCGCCATCACCGGGTTGGGGAACGGGCGCAACGCGTCGGGTTTTCCCCTTCTCTCCCCCGGTGTGGCCAGCCCCTGGGGGACAAAGGCGACCTCTGTCAATGTTTGCGCAGGTAGTGGGCGTGAACGGCCTTCCGAAACACCCAGAAACCACAAGGCCACAATTTCCTAGCCGCCTCAGCACTATGAGGGGCGTCACACTCAGTTTCACCACCAAAAGCGGACACCGCGCCATCAAACGGACTGACATCCGATGCCAGAACTGCCTTCGGTGGAACCCCGAGTCCGCATTGCCGCAGGACCGAAACCTGACCTAGGTCCACAACGGCATCGCCCTGTTCCCTTCCGGCTCAACAGTCCCTTGCCGCCCGGACACCCCCTCGCCACCGAATGGCATCCCTGAGCACCTCCGGGCGTCCTCCGAGCGGCGCCCCGCCCAACCAGACGCAGGACCCGGGCATCACAGGAAGCGGCCGTCCGCTCCCCCACCCCCCGTCCCGAAGGTCCAGCCTTGTCCACTTCCCCGCCTGATCCGCCGGGCCCGGCCGATCCCGGATCCCCGCACTCCGGTCCCCCGCGCTCCGGCTTCCCACGGGTCCCTGCCCCACCCCCTGCCCCGTCCACCGCCCCACCGGCCACCCCACCGGCCGCCCCTCAGGACGCGCCCGCCGGGAGGACCGTCGCACTCGTCGTGAGCGCCGTCCTGTACTCGCTGGTCATCGCGGTGGTCCTGCTCCTGGTCGGCACCGTGCTGCTATGGAGCCTCGTCGGCGGAGCAACCGGAACCGCCGTAGCGGCCGGGTGCGCCCTGTGCGTCCTGCTGGCGGTCGCCCACCGGGTTCTGCTGAGCGTTCTGCGCCGCGCCGACGTTCACCGCCCGGGGGTCGCCTCCACCCTCCTGACGGGCTCGGTCGTGCTCATGTTCGCCCAGACGGCGTTCATGGTCCTCGTCCACGACGTCAGTACGTTCATGAGCGTGCCGGTCGCCGCGGCCGCGCTGGGCGGCGCCGTCGCCGCGGTGCTGGCCGTGAACCGCCGCCGCGCGTTCGGGTGGGCCTGCGTGGCGGTGTGCGCTTTCCTGTTGTTGCAGTCTCTGTTCTCCCTGGGTCTGGAGGCCGTCGACGACCGCCAGGAGACGCGGAGGGTCCGGGCGGCCGTCGCCGACTATCCGTATGAGGTCGCCGTCCTCGACGCTCCCGGCTGGACTCCCGTGTCGGTCAACACCCACCACGGGGACGAGCGCATGATCGTCGTCTACGAGAACGCCGACGGCGAAGGCGTGGTGTTGACCACCTGGGGCGACTACGTGCCGCCGCACGACCAGGACCGGCCGCTGTGGGCCCGGTGCGAGGGCTACGCGGTCGAGTGCGCCGAGCCCTCGGAGGGCATCGTGCTGCGCGAGGGCGATCCGGGGGTGCGCGAACCGGATGAGGCGAGGCTGGAGGTGCTACCCGGACGCGTGGCCGTGCTGGAACAGCGGGAGGAGCAGATTCCCGGGTCGCTCCACGGCCACACGCTCCCCGACATCGGCCTGGACGAACTCCACGGGCTGGCCGCACACGTGCGCGTGGCGGAGGACGGGGAACTCGTGGAGATCGTCGAGCGGACCGGATGAAGCGCGCTCTCTCGGCTTCCTCCTCTTCCGCCCCGCTCCTTCCCGGCCCCGGCGGGCCCGCGCCGGGACGGGCCCTGGGTCCACACCGAACCCGGGAGTCTCCGGAGGCGTCACATCACGTGACTCCCTTCCCCCGCTTCTGTGAGGCCCCGTGAGCACCGCCCCCGATCCGCCGCCCGGTTCCGCGTCCGCATCCGACCCGGCGCACGGCCCAGAGCCCGAAGCCGCCCTCAGCAAGGGCGCCGTGTGGACGGTGGTCGTGGCCACCACCCTGTACCCGCTCCTGGTGGGCGCGGCCCTGTGGGTCGGAGGGATGTTCGCCCTCCTCGGCCTGCTGTACTCCGACTGGAGTTACACGGTCCTGTTCGCCATGGCGGCCCTCGCGTTGGTTGGCGGCGGGCACTGTCTGTTCCTGTGGATCCTGCGGCGGCGGGGCGTTCCCCGCCCCTGGGAGTTCCCGACGATCCTGAGCACGGCGTTGGCCCTGGCACTCTTCCAGATGCCGCTGGTGGTACTCCTGCACCTGGATGGCTTCCCGCCCCTGCCACTGACGTGCCTGGGGCTCTCCCTGCTCGGTACCCTCACGCTGGCGGCGCTCCGGCACCGGCACAGGTTCGTGTTCGCGCTCGCCCTGGTCGTCGCGGCGGCGCTGCTGCTCCACGGCATGTCGTGGATGGCCGTCGTGGAGAACCAACGGCGGGACCGGACTGAACTCCTGAGCGAGGTCGCGGACTTCCCCATCGCCATCGCCGTGCTGGACTCCCCTGACTGGGAACCGTCGGGCATGCAGGTCGTCGACAACGATGTGCAGGAGGAGAGCGCCGACATCACCTACGTGCCGGTCAACCCCTCCCCCGAACTCGACGGGTTCGGTCTCACGTTGCGCAGCCACCCTCTGGAGGGGGAGCACGATTCGGGGTGGACGCCCCTGTACGAGCTGTGTGACCTGGAGGACGGGCCCTGGGCGTGCGAGGAGCACGGGGACACCGTCATCGCCGTCGACGCGGACGGGGAGGAGGTCGAGTTCATGGAGGCGCGCACGGAGTTCACCGACGGGGTCAGGGCCACGCTCATGACGGACCTGCCCAACGACTCACAGGGTGCTCCGACCATGGAGTTCCCCGATATCGACATGGTGCGGCTGTCGGAACACATCCGGGAGGCGGAGCCGGGAGAGGCGGAGGAGATCATTTTCGCGGTCACGGAATGACATTCCACGGGCACGCGGAACAACGGGTCCCGTACCACGCACCGTGCCGCGCAGGTGACCGCTACCGGCCACCCTCCCGCCGGGGTGTGGGGAACTGTCCGCAATCGAGGGAGAATGGTTCAGGAAACATGGACGAGTGTCACAAAGTGCTGCTGTAGGGCTTTTCTCGGATAGATTGTCCTGCGCATCGTCACCCCTCTCCCGACCCCCTGAAGGGATGCGCGCCTATGTCCTCCTCCGGTCACTCCTCCGTCGGCCGCTACGAGCTGCGGGAGAGGCTCGGCGCTGGTGGGATGGGCACCGTGTGGCGCGCCTGGGACCCCTCCCTCCAGCGCGACGTGGCCATCAAGGAGGTCCTCCTCCCCCAGGGCATGGACCCCGAGGCCCGCGCCGAGGCGCACGCCCGCACGCTGCGCGAGGCCCAGGCCACCGCGCGGATCAGCAACACGGCGGTGGTGACGGTCCACGACGTCCTCGAACACGAGGACAGCCCGTGGATCGTGATGGAGCTGCTCAGCGGCACGTCCCTCCAGTACCAACTGGACCACCACGGTCCGATGCCGGTGGAGCGGGTCGAGGAGGCCGCCAGGTCGCTGCTCGGCGGCCTGAAGGCGGTGCACGCGGGCGGGGTCACCCACCGCGACGTCAAGCCCGCCAACGTCATGCTCACCGACGACGACCGGACCGTGCTGACCGACTTCGGGATCGCGAACGTCGACGGCGGCGCCGCCCTCACCCAGACCGGCGTGTACATCGGGTCGCCCGAGTACATGGCTCCGGAGCGGTTCGAGGGCAAGCGCGCGCTGCCCGCGTCGGACCTGTGGAGCCTGGGCGTCACCCTGTACGCGCTCCTGGAGGGGCGCTCGCCCTTCAAGCGGGAGAGCATCACGGGGATCATCAGCGCGGTGCTGACCGCGCCGATGCCGCCGCGGCTGTCGCTGGACGAGAGCGAGCACAGCCCCGCGAGCGCACCGCTGCGGGCGCTGATCGCGGCGCTGCTGGCCCGGGACGTGTCGGCGCGGCCCAGCCCCGACGAGGCGCTGGCCCTCCTGGAGCGGGAGAAGCAGGCACAGGACGGCGGCGACAGTGGCAGCGGCGACGGCACCGGGGCGCAGAGCGCGCCGGGCGGCGGCGCCGTTCCCACCGGCCCCTCGGGGGGCTACCGCCCGCCGTTCCCCGTCGCGGGTGCCGGAGCGCCCGGTCAGGGAACTCCGGGGCAGGGAACCCCCGGCCCGGGCCCCCACCCGCCGTGGCACGCGGGCCCGAGCGGCCCGCACAACCCCGGGTTCGCGAGCGGCCCGCACAGTCCCGGTGGACCTCAGGGCGGACCGAACGCACCGGCGTTCCCGGGCGTGCCCCGCAACCCCGGCGGCTCCCACAACCCCGGCGGCCCCCAGCGTGGCCCCAACGGCCCCGGCTTCGCGAGCGGACCCCCCAACCCCGCTTTCCCCTCCGGTCCCCACGGCCCCGGTTTCCCGGGCGGGCAGACCGGTCCGAACCTTCCCGGCGGCCCGGCGGCGAACGGCCCGGGCGCGCGTCCCGGGGCCTACCCGCAGGCGCCGCACGCCGCTGGCCACCGGTCCGCGCCGCAGATGGCCCCGGTCCCCGGGGCGACCGGCCAGTTCTCCCTTCCCGGGAGCGTGTCGACGGGGCGGGGCCCGCTGCCCGGCCAGCCGGTCGGCGGCCCCGGACACCCGGGGATGTTCCCCGGGCACGGCGGCGGCCCGGCCACCGGCGGCCAGACGCCGTGGGAGCGCCCCCGGACGCGCATGCCCGGGACCGTGGTCACCGCGGCCGTGATGCTGGTGCTCAACGGGCTCTACCTGCTGGTCCTCGCGGTGCTGTTCACCGTGGAGTCCACCAGCGGGTCCCTGGAGGTGAACGGGGCCTCCATGGCCCAGCTCTACGTCTGGGGTCTGCTGTCGACGGTCGCGGCGCCCGCCCTGATGACCCGGTCCCGCCTGGTCTACGGGGGCGTCGTGCTCCTACAGATGGTGGCGGCGGTGGTCCTGGTGCTCAACATGTTCACGGTGGTGGTCTACGCCCCCGAACAGCTGCTGGTCTACGTGCTGGTGCTGGTGCTGAACCTGGCGGTCGCGGGCCTGCTGCTGGTCCCGGCGGGGGCGCGGGCCTACTTCGGGTTCGGGACGGCCTTCCGCTGACGTCACCCCGGACGCCTCCCCGTAGGACCCCGGGGCCGGGTGCGCTGGTTCCCACGGCGCCGTGGGCGCCGGGGCAGTGGCATGCTGCTCGCTATGCACGAAGATCCGCGGGACAGGCGGGACGGGGCGGCGTCGGGGCTGTGGGGGCGTGTCGCGTGCGCCTGGGCGGTCGCCTTCGCCGTGCTCCACCTCTACTGGGCGCTGGGCGGCAGTTGGGGCCTCGGCGTCTCGGCGGGCCCTGTGGCCGGGGAACGCCCCGGGTGGTTCGTGGCGGTGGGCCTGTGGGGCGTGGGGCTGTTGTGCCTCGTCGGCGGTGCGCTGGGCTGGCTCCTCTCCAGGCCGCGGCCTCCCGGCCCGGCGGGACGGGTGGTCAGGGTCCTCGGCTGGTGCGTCTGTGCCGTGCTGCTGCTACGCGCCGTCGCCGTCGAGGTGATGCTGCTGGCCGACCCCGCGGGCCGGGAGATCACCGTCAGCCCGGAACAACGGCTGTGGACGCTGCTGCTGTGGAACCCCTGGTTCCTGGTCGGCGGACTCGTCTTCGGCCTGGCCGCGCTGGGGTTCGCACGGGCGCGGAACCCGGGGAACGGCGCCTGAGGGCGTACCTGGTCCCGAACCGCTCACCAGCGGGTGACCCTCAGCTCCCCCAGGTCCGCCAGGGCGACGCGCCCCTCCTCGGCCAGGACGCGCACCGTCTCCTCCGCCTCGGAGAGGGTGACGTGGCGGCCCCGCGACACGGCCTCGGAGGGTGAGGGGCTCTCCATCCACAGCCGGGGCCCGCTCTCCCACACCATCTGCACGACCGCGCCGCCCGGGGCGGTGAACACCGCGAACGTGCCCTTGCTGGGGGTGAGCCGGTGGACGACCAGGCGCGCGGCGGCCGTCTCCAGGGGTTCGGCGTAGTCCATGAAGCCGAGGCCCTCCTCGGCGGCGTCCGCGTAGTGGACCTCCAGCAGCCCCGTGTGGGCGGAGCGGGCCTCCTCGCGCGGCCAGACGGCGCCCACCACCCAGCGGCTGAGGGGTTCCTCGACGCGTTCGCGGGACAGCGCCGGTCCGTGCCGGACGCGCAGGAGGTCGAAGTCGCGTTCGAGGGCGATGGTGTGGCCCCGGTCGCTGCTCAGCGTGGCGACGAAGAAGCGCGGCAGCCAGGGCAGGACCATCCGGGACAGCTCGCGGACGCTCACGCGGCCCTGGTAGTGGGAGATCCACTCGGGGACCTCGTAGGGCCCCGGGTTGTTGAAGGACACGTGGACCATGGGCTCGCCGTCCACGGCGGGTCCGGGGAAGGCCGCCCCGCGGCCGAAGCGGCGGCGGCTCCAGTCCATGCCGACGTGGAGCTTGCGGTCGGGGTCGCCGTCCCACTCGACCGTGAGCCCGTGGGCGCGCAGGGCCTCGGCGACCTCCTCGCCGACGGCGGCGCGGCGGATCGGGTGGCTGGCACCGAAGCCGATGGTGAGCGAGGACCCCGCGACCGCGTGCGCGGCGTCCTGGCTGTGGTAGAACGCGTACCCGCGCGCCGCGGTGTCGGCGGGCCGGGAGTTGCGGGCGGCGAGTTCGCCCTCCAGCGCGGTCCTGGCGCAGCGCTCGCAGCAGGTGAACTCCTCGCGGGCGATGACGCCGGACTCGTCCAGCGCGCGGAAGGCACGTGTGAGGCGCTCGCCGTCGGTGCGGGCGGGCCAGCGGCGCTGGCGCTGGACGTGCTCGGCCAGGGCCCGGTCCACGTGGTCGTGGAGCCGGGCGGAGGCCTCGCGGACCCCCCGCCCGCCGGGGTCGCCGTCCTCCAGCGTGTCGAGCAGGCTCCGGCGGGCGTCCCGGAGGAGTTCGACGAACCCGTCCCTGCCCGAGGCGACCCCCACCGCCACCGTCTCCCTGGCGGAGACGAGGGGGTGGACGCTCTCCCTGACTTCACTCATTCGCCCAATGTGTCAGAAGCGGGAGGCGTTTGGGGACGATTGCCGAAGCCGCCACTGTCCGCATCCGGACAACTACCGCGACACTGGTCACAACAGGTGCCGTGGTGTCAGCAGCCTCCGGCGCGCGCCCGGCGCGGTGACCGCGGGGGCTGCCGGACCGGGTCGCCGGGACGGCCCCGCCCGCCGACGCCCCGCGGGGCGTCGGCGGTGACCGCGGCCAGCACTCCACGCGGCCGCGGGGTCTCACCCGTGGGCGACCAGGTCGTGCCCGGCCAGGCGGCTGACGCGCTCGTCGCGGACCTGCCGGGCCAGGGCCGCGGTGGCGGCGAGTTCGGTGACGTCCGCGGCCCGGGTGCCGAGGAAGCCCGCCGACGCCAGGTGTTCGGCGTACTCGGCGGTGGAGTCCACCGCCTCCTGGCACTGCTCCCACTCACGGTGGGCCGCGACGGCCTGCTCGACGAGGCGCCCGTACTCGGTGATCTGGGCGACCCGGGCGCGCACGGCGGTCTCCACGGCGTGCAGGTGCTCGCGCTGGGGCTTGAGCGCCTCTCTGACCCGGGGCGAGACCGCCCGCTGCCAGCGGCGCTGGTGGGAGCGGCGCAGCCCGCGCTGCCGGGCCAGGAGCGAGGCGATGCGCCACTCCTGCTCGTGCAGGACGGCCAGCGCCCGGTCGGTGTCCAGGGACTCCCCGCCGAGTTCGGCCCGGGCCCCGCGCACCAGGTCGATCGTGCGCTGCACCTCCACCAGCAGGGCGTGGTCGCCCTCGCTGACGTCGTCGGGCAGCACCACGCGCTCCCGGTGCCGCTCCCGGTCGGTCCGGCGCACCCGCGAGGTGAGGGTGTCGGCGGTGACCACGGCGACGAGCACCCCGAACACCACCCACGGGATGCCCGGCGAGGGGTCCTGGGGCGCCACGTCCATCAGCCAGGCCGGGGCGGCGGCCAGCGCGCCCGCTCCCGCCGCGGCACCCGCGGCCCGCACGGCGGGGTGGGCGTCCCGCCGGAAGGCCAGGGCGGCGACGTAGGCGACGAGGCTGACGCTGGCGATCACCATGCTCAGGTACCAGCCCGCGGTGATCAGGGCCATGGTCGTGGTGAACCCGACGCCGAGCAGGTGGACACCGCTGTCGAACAGCCCCGGCGGGCGGGCCTCGGTGGACCCGCCGCCGCGTCTTGGCGGGGGTCCCGGGGGCTCCGCCCCTCGGAAGGCCTCCTCGCGCTGGCGGTCGGGCAGGGCGGGGTCGATGACGGGTCGCGGCCGGATGGCGTCCTCACGCATGGGCGGTCCCTCGTGAGCGGTGGGGGTCGGAACGCGGGGGCTGGGGAGGTCGGGCACCCGGGGCGGAACCCGACAGGGTAGGAGATTCCCACCCGGGAGCGCCCCGAACCAGGCGCCGCACACCCCTTGTCCGGAAAGGCCCGTCGGCCCGCCCCATCCGCAGTGATCCTGCTCCCAGAGGCGCTGTCGGCGTTCCACAGTGCCTCCAGCAGCAAGATCACCGGGAGGAGAGGGCTCCTACGTCACACCCGCAACGGTTTCGGACGACCGCTTAGAGCTGCTCGTCACGTCCGCCCGCGGGCACCAGGTTCTGCCCCGCCTCCTCCTCGCCGGGGCGCTGGCGGGTGGGGTTGGTGTCCAGCCAGCGCAGCAGGTTCTCCGAGACCAGGTCGACGCCGATCCGCCCGACCCTGCCGTCCAGGTCCCGGAACAGGCACTCGCCGTTGCCGAGGTTGCGCAGCACGGCGAGGTGGTCCTCGTTGGTCTCCACTCCCAGCAGGGACATGACGCTCTCCACCTCGAAGCGCTCGCTGGAGCGGAAGGCGAACACCGAGGACAGGCAGTTGGTGACCTGTTCGTTGAGGAGGTCGCCCGCGTTCTGCGAGACGAGGATGAGCGCGGTGTTGCGGGAGCGGCCCATGCGCGAGACCTCGGGGACGAGCTTGGCGCCCTCGGGCGTGGAGGTGACCGCCCAGGCCTCGTCCAGGAAGATCGCCTTGGGCAGGTGCCGGTCCAGGCCGTTCATGAGGCGGCGGGCGAACTGGGAGACCAGGTAGAGCAGGGCGACGGACAGGCGCTGCTCGTAGGAGTAGTCGTCGCGGCCCACGCCGGAGTCGGGCAGGGTGAGCCCGCCCAGGGTGAACACGGTGGTCCAGCCCTCGGTGTCGATCTGGGCCTCGCCCTGGGGGTCGAAGCACAGGCTGGCCAGCCGCATCTCCGACATGGACTGGAGGACGGCGCCCAGGTTGCGCGAGGCCGCGCCGGGCGAGGAGACCAGGTGGTCCACGACCTTGGCCAGGGAGGGCTGGGGCTGGTTGGCGACGGCGGCCACGGCCTGGATCATGGCGGACTCGCGCTCCTCGCTCATGCGGGGCAGGAGCAGGCGCAGGGTCTCGGTGGCCATGGTCTTCTTGGCGGACAGGTCGTCGCCGAAGGCGAAGGGGTCGAGCAGGCCCGGCTGGGCCGAGCCCAGGGACATCATGCGGGCCTTGCGGCCGCGTCTGCGCAGGAGTTCGACGAGGGACTCGGCGTCGCCCTTGGGATCGATGGCGGCGACGGTGACCCCGCGCAGGGCGAGCTGGTAGATGAGCAGGAGGGCGAGGGTGGTCTTGCCGCCGCCGGGCTCGCCGGTGATGGCGATGGCGGTGGGGCGGTTGCGGGCCGCGGCGACCATGGGGTCGAAGTGGACGATGGAGCGGGCGCGGCCGATGGTCTCGCCGACGTAGGGGCCCACCCAGCCGCCGCCGGAGTGGTCGACGCGGTCGCCGACGTCGACGGTGGCGGTGGGCATGCCGCCGGCGATGGTGCGCAGCGGCTGGCGCTGGGCGTAGGCGTTGAGGCGGATGCGGTCGCCGGGCAGCGACTCGTTGAACAGCGAGAACTGGTCGCCGGTGGAGTTGATGACGTCGATGCCGATGTCGCGGTAGTGCTCGATGACCGCCTCGACGTGCTGGCCGAGGAGGCGCTCGGTGGGCGCGGACACCATGAGGCGGTGCCAGCCGTAGACGAAGGGCAGGCGCTCCTTGGTGATGCCGTGCTCCAGCATGCGGGCGGCGTCGATCTGCTCGGCGAGCGCGATGGGCGCCTCCACCCCGGCCTCGCGGATGTGGGCGTCCATGTCGCGGGCGTGGGCGAGCTTGCGGCCGACGTCCTTGGAGGCCTTGGCGGGCGGGATGAGCTTCATCCGCAGGGACATCTCCACCGGGAACGGGAGCGCGTCGGCGTGGTGCATCCAGGGTTCGCCGTCCGGGAAGGGCATCAGGTCCGGGAAGCGGGCGAAGGACAGGAACGCGACGTGGGTGGACCCCGCGGGCTGTTCGAGGCGCAGCGCGGAGCGGCCGTTGTGCACGACGCCGTCGACGAGCGCCTCGATCTCGCCGCGGCCCCAGGTGCGCCGTCCGGCGGCCGAGGGGCGGATCTCCTCGGCGGTGCCGCTGACGGCGTGCCGGATGAGCCAGGCGATCTCGTCGGAGGTGGCGTGGCGGGCGTGCAGCGAGCTGGCGGCCAGGGCGCGGCCGAGCCGCTCGGCCTGGTCGGTCCAGCGGGCGATCTCGCGGTCGTCCACGGCGTCGTCGTTGATGCCCAGGACCTGCTCGGTGCGCTGGTAGGCGCCGAAGAGCTGGGAGAACAGGCCGAGCCCGGCGCCGGCGTTGCGCTGGCCGAGGCGGACGCCGAGGTAGACCTCCTTGGTCCAGAAGTCCTTGGCCCACACGTGCCGGTAGGTCTCGTCGAGGTAGTCGTACCAGCCGGAGCCGGAGTCGGAGGTGGCGTCGAGCCGGGTGGCCCACTCCGCGGCCGGGTAGGTGCGGTGGGCGACGCGCAGGTGGACCTCGGCGTCGTTCATGCGGATGGCGGCGAGGGCGATGGTGACGTTGGTGGCCAGCGCCTGGCGCTCCTCGGGCGTGGTGAACTCGTAGGAGACCGTGGGCAGGCGGAAGTAGGCCCAGGCCTCGCTGTCGCTGAACAGCACGCGGTCGTCGAAGTAACGGACCGCGAGGCGGGTCGCGCCACGGGATCCCCTGGTGCCGGTCATCTCTTCGCCCTCCTGGTCGCGTCGCGTGGCGGGGTTCCGTCGTTCCTACCCGGACCCGCCGCCCCGCCCCCTTCATAGTGGAGTATCGCCCCGGAACGGGAGAAGCGGACGGGGTTACGGCGCGCCAGAATCCCGGCGGACGGCGTCGGGCCCGCCTCCGAGGGGAGACGGGCCCGACCTGCCGCGGTGCGGGGGGAGCGTTCGGCAGCCCCCTCCTAGCAGGCGGTGTCGATGGTGTCCTGGATGGCGGACCTCTCGGCGGAGGTGACGGTGAGGTCGTAGCGGTGCTTCACGTTGACCCAGGCCTTGACGTAGTCGCAGTGGATCGCGGTGTTCTCCGGCATCCACTGGGAGGGGTCCTTGTCACCCTTGGAGCTGTTGCTGCTGACGGTGACCGCCCACAGCTGGGGGGAGTCGACGTCGTTGGCGAAGTCGCGGCGCCGCTCGGTGGTCCAGTCGGCCGCGCCGGTCTTCCAGGCCTCGCTGAGCGGGACCATGTGGTCGACGCTGATCTGGGAGACGTCGCCGTCCCACCACACGTCGTCGAAGGTGCTGTACCAGCGGCCGGAGGTCGGCTGGCAGTCGGAGTCGGTCACCACGTCGTGGCCGTCGCGGACGAGCACGTACTGGCGGGCGGTGCAGGGGCTGTCGACGACGTTCCAGTGCGGGAAGAGGCTGCGGTCGTAGCCGGTCTGGGGGCCCTTGGCCCGGACGGTGAGGGAGTCGAGCTGGCTCTGGGCGGCGGCGGTGCCGGGGATGCCCGGGGGCAGGACGTGGTCGGCGGCGGCCGGGGCCGACCAGCCCAGGACGACGGCGAGGACGGCGGCGCTGAGGGCCGCGAGCGCGCGGGGAAGCGCGCGGGGGCGGGGGGACGACACGTTTTCTCCTCTGTGAGCGGGTGGGAGGAAACCACGGACCCCACCACTGTGCGACAGCCGCCCTTCTCCCACCAGTACCCCGCGGGAAATTCCGCCCGAATCGGGGATGACGCCCCGACTCTTCCCGCGGAGTTCTGCACCATCCCCTGAACCGTATTCGTGTGAGCTAGCGCACAGCAAAAGTGCGTTCTTTCACAAGCGCCCTCAGAGGCGAGGGGCGCACCTGGACGACCTGGGAAGACGCACCCTCCGAGCGCCTCATGGTCACTCTGGGTGACGCGGCGCAGGTGAACGACCAAACCCAGCCTCAGAGAAAGGGGAGAATGGAAAGGAAAACCGGCGGCCCCCACAGTTTTCCCCCATATAGTATAACTGTCATACCCGACAAAAAGGACACTAAACACCGCGCATAAAGAAGCCGTAAGTAGGCTTGCCTGTCCTTTGTTAAGTTCGCATGTCGTAGGAAAAACCGTCGACCTCAGAGAGGATGAGCCCCGCCAGGGGATCGACCATGACTCTGCAGATGGACCTTCCGACAAGCACCGCGGACGAGTACCCCACACGCAAGAGCACTGAGCCCGCCCTGCTGTACCGCAGGGACCCCGCCGTCTGGGGGACCGACGAGGGCCCCTTCTCCCACGACGAGCTCTGCGCCTATGACGGGCGCGGCTACACCCAGATCGATTCCCTCGTCACCGAGGACGAGGTCAGGGCCTACAGCGCCGAACTGGAGCGGCTCGGCTCCGACCCCGGACTGCGCGGCGACGACCGCGTGGTCGTCGAGCCCTCCTCCGACGAGGTGCGCTCGGTGTTCGAGGTGCACAAGGTCAGCAAGGTCTTCGCCGACCTGGTGAACGACCCGCGCCTGGTCGACCGCGCCCGCCAGCTCCTGGGCTCGGACGTGTACGTGCACCAGAGCCGCGTCAACTACAAACCGGGCTTCGGCGGCGGCTCGTTCTACTGGCACTCCGACTTCGAGACCTGGCACGCCGAGGACGGCATGCCGCGGATGCGGGCGGTCAGCTTCTCGGTCGCCCTGACCGACAACTACGCGCACAACGGCGCGCTGATGATCATGCCGGGATCGCACAGGACGTTCGTCTCCTGCGTGGGCGAGACCCCGGACGACCACTACCGCGACTCGCTGAAGAGCCAGCACGTGGGAACGCCGGACCAGAGCTCCCTGTCCTACCTGGCCGACCAGCACGGCATCGACGTGCTCACCGGCCCCGCGGGCGGGGTGACCGTGTTCGACTCCAACTGCATGCACGGCTCGGGCGGCAACATCACGCCCTACCCGCGCTCCAACGTCTTCATCGTCTTCAACAGCGTCGAGAACACCTGCGACAGGCCGTTCAGCGCCCCCGCCCCGCGCCCGGAGTTCCTCGCCTCCCGCGAGTTCGACCCCGCGGGCCGCTGACGCGCCCGAGCGCGCCGCGTGGACGCCGCCCGCCGCGAGCGCGGCGCGTGCCCGCCGGGAAGGAATGACCCCCGTGCCCCCGTGTGGGGCGGGCCCCGAGCCCGCCCCACACGGGGGCTTCCCCGTGCCGGGGAGCCGCCCGGGGCCGGATGACGGGACCGGTCGGCTCGCGTTCGGCGCTGCTGCTGGGTTCGGTGCTACTGCTGGGTGAGGGAGTTGACCAGGACCCCGCCCAGGGCGCCGTGGGCGCGCTTGGTGGCGGGACGCAGGGCACCCACGTCGATCCTGGTGTAGGACGAGCCCAGGTGGTCGTCCCAGGGAATACGGACGATGGCGCGGCACCGGCCGCGGGCCACCCGCTCGGCGGCGTCCACGTCCTGGAGGCTGCGCTTGCTGACCCCGTTGACCACGAGCACGGACCTGGCGCGCAGGGCGCCGTAGCCGTTGCCGTCCAGCCAGTCGAAGGTCATGGAGACCGCGCGTTCGGCGTCGGCGTTGGCCGGGGCGACCAGCACCAGTCCGTCGGCGACCGGCAGGGCCCGCGCCACGCCCGTGGCCGCCGGGTCCAGCAGGGTGACGCCGTAGAAGCCGCCGAGCAGCGAGGCCAGCTGGCCGTAGTCGCGGTCGTCCAGGGTCTGCACATAGGGGTCGTCCAGGGTCTGGACGACCTCCAGGCCGGTCGCGGTCCGGCTGGTGTAGCCGCTCATCCGGGAGTAGTCCTGGATCGCCTCGGCGTTGGCGAGCAGCCCGGTGAGGGTTTCGGGTGTCTGGGCGCCGACGCGGCGGGAGAGGCCGTTGGGGCCGGGGTTGACGTCGACGGCGACGACGAGGTCGTCGCGGTGCGCGGCCAGGGTGTGGCCGATCATCAGCGCGGTGACGGTCTGCCCGGCGCCGCCGGTGCAGCCCAGCACGACGAGGCTGCGCGGGCCGTCCAGCGGGGCGCGCAGGCGCTCGATGTCGCTGGGGGGCAGGTCGGAGCGCACTGGGGCGGCTCCGCCGGTGACGACCTTGGCCAGGCGCCGCCAGCCCCGGGTGCCGCCGGAGTCGCCGGCGGCGGGCTCCTCGGCCCGCCGCCGGGGCTCGGGCTCCTCGGTCCGGTACGCGGGGACGCCGTTGGGAGTGTCGCCCAGGCGCTCCTGCTCACCGGTGCCGTGGTCGAGCTCCAGGGCGGTCCTGGGCTCGCGCGCGGACGGTTCGGGCTCCTCACCGGGCGCGGGCTGGCCGAAGAGCTGGCCGAGCCTGCGCGCGTTCTGCGCCACCCGGTGGAAGACGCCGTCGTGCGGGTCGCCGGACTCCTCGGGCTCCTCGGAGGGGTGTCCCTGATCGACGGTCGGGGCGGGGCGGCCCGCGAAGGCCTCGTCCTCGGCCCGCCCTGTGTCCTCGGTCCACCCGGTGTTCCCGGTGTCCCGGCCGGTCGGCGTGGCGGCCCGCTCCTTCTCGGAGGAGGTCCGCTCCTGCGCGAGGGCGTCGGCCATGCTGGGGTTGGCCCTCGGGTCGCGGGCGGCGCCGGTGCGGTGCTCCTGGACCCCGGAGGCGGCGCGGGCGGTTCCGGTGTCCGGGTGCTCGCTCCGGGGGTCGGCGGCCGACGGGGGCTTTCCGGCGGAGCCGGTGTCCCGGACGGTGGAGTCGGAGACGCCGGTGGCGCGCATGCTCCAGCGGGCGCGGAAGGACGCGTCGCCGCGGTCGGCTCCGGCGGAACCGGTGGCCGGAGGGGGCGCTACGCCGTCGGAGGCCCGGGCGTCACCGGGGTCGCTGACGTCCCGGCGCGCGGCCTTCCGGCGGCGGGCCAGGGCCTCGGCCTCGGCCCTCTCCAGGTCGGAGGCGGTGCGTCGGCGGACCTGTTCGGTGCCCGAGTCCGCGCGGACGTTGCCGTCCCCGCGCCCGTGGTCGTCCCGGACCTCGACGAAGCTGACGAGCTCCCCGGTCCCGTGGTCGAGCTGGGTGGGCGGTTTGGGCTCGTCGGCGGGGGCCTGCCCGGTCGGCTCGGCCTTGCGGGCCGCCTCGTCGGCGGTGTCCTCGGATCCGGTCGGGGCGGCGTTCTCCTCCCGCTCCTCGCGCAGCTCGTTGGCGGGGATGACGGGGTTGCCCCGGTCGCCGACCTTGGGCTGGTCGGGATGGCGCTTCCTGCCGTCCTCGAACCACCGCGAGGGGTCCTTGGCGTCGCGCTCCTGTGTGGGAACGGCGTCGGCGAACTTCGGGCGCGGCGGTGCCGGGGTGTCGGCGGTGATGAGGTGGTCGTCGAGCACGGACATGTGCTCGTTCCACTCGGGGCCGCGGTCCTCGGACTCCTCGCGCGCCTTCCCGGGCATGGCGTCCTGCTCGCCGGTGCCGTGGTCGATCTCCAGGGCGGGCTTGTGGGCGGAGCGTTCGGCCTCGGGGGCCACGGGCACACCGGTGTCGGGGGTGTCCGGAACGGCCGTGTCGACCTGGGCGGCCGTGCCCTGGGCCACCGTGTCCGCGGTGGCCTGGGTGGCCGGAGTGCTCGTGTCGTCCGGGGCGGTCGTGCCCTGGGCTGCCGTGTCCACGGCAGCACGGGTGTCCGCGCCACCGGAAGCGGTCCGCGCGGGGGCGGCCTCGGGGACAGCGGTGTCCTCGTGTCCCGTGGTGAGGCGGTGCTCGACGGCGCCCTCGGGGACAGCGGTGTCCCCGTGTCCGGCGAGGCTCCGGTGCGCGACGGTCTCCTCGTGTCCCGTGACGGACCGGCTCTCGGCGCCCTCGGTCCTGGTGGCGCTCCGACGGGGAGCGACCGAGGGGCGTTCCTTGGCCGCCCCGGGGATGACCGTGTGTCCGGGAGCGTCGGCGTCCCCCGTGCTCACGCCGGGAACGGCCTCCGCGGGGGCCTCGCTCCCGTCGTCGGCCGCGTCCTGTCCCACCCGCGTCACCGGGCGGCCGGTGTCCGCCGTCCCGTCCGCGTCCGTGGTTCCGGGCGCACCGGCTGCGTGCGCGGTGTCCCCGGCTCCGGCCGCGTCGTCCCGCCGGTCGGTGCGGGCGGACACGTCCCCGTCCAGGTCCGCGGTCGCGCGAGTCTCCTCCTCCGGCGCCGCGGAGGAGGGCGGCAGCCAGGGCAGGGCACCGGCCTCGGCCGGGGGGCGGCCGGTGGCCGCCGCGTAACGGGCCGCGTAGTCCGACAGGTCGCCGTAGTCCCCGGCGGGCTCGGCCTTCTTCTCCAGTTCCCACGGGGCGGCGTGGGGGCGCCCCCGGCGGCGGGGCCGCTCCGGCTCCTCGCCGGTGCCGGGAAGCCCCTGGCCCCGGGCGCGGGAGGTCGGCAGTTCCCTCGGTCCGCGCTCGCGCACGCGCTCGGTGCGGCGCTGTTCCTCCAGGTCCTTGGCGACCCTGAGGCCCTGGGTACGGCCGCGCAGGCGCCGGGCTGCGGCCGTCTCCTCCTCGTCGAGGTCGGAGGCACGCCGCTCGTCCACCGCGTCGGCCAGCTCTCCCCTGCTCATGGCCGCGGTGTCGCCGACGCTGTAGGCGCTCTTGGAGGTCAGACCGACGGGGGTCTCACCGGAGGATGCGCGCAGGCGGGCGAACCACGCGTCGCTGTCGCGCTGCTCCTCGCCCTCGGTCTCGTAGACCCTCTCCCGCGCGAAGCCGTCGTCGAGGTCCTCCCCGGCGTCCGCCTCGGAACCTCGGGGTTCCTCCTCCTGGGCTTCCCGGGGTCCTGACCCCAGGGCGAAGCCGAAGTAGTTGAGCACGCGGCGGCCGACTCCGCGCCGGGGCCCGTCGGGCGTTCCGTCGTCCCCTCCGGAGGCGGCGGACGCGACCGGCTCCTCCTCGCGCGGGCGTGACGGGGCGCGCCGCTCCTCGGGTTCGGGGCGCGTGGCGACGGCCACGGGGGCGCGCTCGGAAGCGGCCGGAACCCTCTCCGCCGGAGCCTCGCGCTCCGGAACCGGAGCGGCCTCCGAACGGGCGGGGACGGCCTCCGACCGAGCAGGTGCGGTCTCGGCCGGGGCGGACACGGCCTCCGACCGAGCAGGAGCGGCCTCCGACCTGACCGGAACCCGCCCCTCGGCCTCGACGGCCGGAACACGGTCGGCGGGTCCGCGCACACCGAGCAGCGGCGGCGCGTCGGAGCGGGACGGACGGACCGCGGTGTCATCGGCCTCGGCGATCCCTGCCCCGACCGCCTCCGCCTCGGGTTCGGTGCGGGGACGCGCCGCCCTCCAGAGGAGGA
>NZ_CBDRFA010000103.1:0-27274 GCF_965343085.1 Nocardiopsis synnemataformans
GGGGGCCGCCGCACGGAACCGTCTCCGGCGCCCGCCGCGAGGTCACCCTGGACACCGCCGCCTCCCCGGTCGACGAGCTGATCGCCCGCGCCCTTCTGCTGCCGAGCGGCGACGACACCCTCACCCTGCCCCGCGAGGTGGGGCTGCACCTGCGTTCGGGCCCGCTGTTCCGTGAGGTCACCACCGCGCCGCCGCCCTTCGAGGGGACCGCGCACCCCGCCGACGCCGTGACCCGGGCGGCCGCCGGGCAGGCCTTCACGGTGCTGCGTGCCGTCGAGGAACTCCTGGAGCACTGGTCCGAGGACCCGGCCGCGGTGCTGCGCAACGGCGGCCTGGGCGTACGCGACCTGCGCCGCGCCGCCCAGGCGATGGAGACCGACGACGCCACCGCCGCCCTGTTCGTGGAGGTCGCGCACGCCGCCGGGCTGCTCGGCGCCGACGACCGGGTCGGGGGCGAGTGGCTGCCCACCCGCGAGTACGACCTGTGGCGGGAGCGCGCACCCGCGCACCGGTGGCTGCGACTGGCCTCCGCCTGGCTGGAGTCGGACCGCGTGGCGTCGCTGAGCGGATCGCGCGACTCGGGCGGGCGGATGCGCAACGCGCTCGGTCCGGGCCTGGTCCGTCCGGCCGCGCCGCAGGCCCGCCGCGACCTGCTCACGGAGCTGGGCACCGCGGAACCGGGCCTGGCTCCGCTGCCGGACTCGCTGTCGGCACGCCTGTCCTGGCGGCGCCCGCGCCGCCAGTCGCCGGTCTACGCCGAGCTGGTGCGGGCGGCGGCGGCCGAGGCGGCCACGCTCGGCCTGACCGGGCGCGGTGCGCTGGCCGACCACGTCCGTCCGCTGCTGGACGGCGATGAGGACGCGGCCGCGCGCGTCCTGGGCGGAGAGCTGCCCAAGCCGCTCGACTACGTGCTGGTGCAGGGCGACCTGACGGCCGTCGCGCCGGGTCCCCTCGTGCCCGCGTTGGCCCGCGAGCTGTCCCTGGTCGCCGACGTGGAGTCCACCGGCGGGGCCACGGTGTACCGGTTCACGGAGGGGTCGGTGCGGCGGGCCCTGGACGCCGGGCGGGGCGTCGCCGACATCACCGCCCTGCTCGAACGCCACTCGCGCACCCCGCTGCCCCAGGCACTGCGGTACCTGGTGTCGGACGTGGGTCGGCGGCACGGACGGCTGCGGGCCGGTTCGGCGTCGAGCTACCTGCGCTGCGACGAGCCCGCGCTGCTGGAGGAGCTGGTCAGCGACCGGCGGGCCGACGACCTGGGACTGCTGAGGCTGGCGCCGACCGTGGTGGCGAGCCGGTCGACCCGTGCGGCGCTGGTGGAGCGGCTGCGGCAGCTGGGGTACCACCCGGTGCCCGAGGGCGGGGACGGGTCGATGCGGCTGAGCCGCCCCGAGGTGCGCCGGGCCGACGCCGCGGACGTGCTCCCCGCCCCGGGCGGGTCGGGGACGTCGCGGGAACTGGCGGCCGCGGCGGTGCGCGCCGTGCGCGCCGGGGACGAGGCCGCCACGGCGGCGCGCACACCGGTACCGCTGCCCGAGAACGGCCCGCCGGGGTCGCGGTCGGCGGCGGTGCTGGAGGTGCTCGCGGGAGCCGCCCGGGACCGCCGGAGGGTGTGGATCGGCTACACCGACACGGACGGCCGACAGGTGAGCCGGATCGTGGAGCCGTCGGGTGTGGACGGGGGCTTCCTGACCGCCTACGACGCGACCCGGGCGGCGGTGCACCGGTTCGCCGTGCACCGGGTGACCGCCGTGGCCGAGCTGGACCCGGAGCCGCGGGAGGAAGCGGAGCGGCGGGGGCAACCGGAGCCGCGGTAGGCGGTGTTCTTGGGGACCTCCGCTGCGGCTTCGTCCCACCCGTCGCCCGCCACCGCCCTCAGACGCCTACGGCGCGGACCTCCCACGGGAACCCGCCTCTGGACCCTCCAGAGCCCCGTGGCCGCCCGAACCAATCCTCCAGAAGCTGGGGCTGGTCCAAAAAACAGACCTAGCCCACCGGCGCGGGGACGCACCCGGGTTCCTCACGATCGCCCCGGAGGCGGCGGGCTAGTCTGGAACCGAGTTGGTCGACCCACCGACAGCGAGAGAACCCCCATGAGCAACGCATCGCTGCCCCCCGGGGCATCGTCCCCCCGTGAACACGGACGCGACGACGACCGCGAGCGCCGGAGTGCCCGCGCCCCCGAGCGCGACGGGGAGCGCGGGGCCGGGAGCGACCGCCGCGACGACCGGGAGGACGAGCGCGACGGACCCGACGCGCGCCAGAGCGCGATCGGGGCCAGCAGTTCGACGATGGCGCTGATCCTGCACGCCCTGACCTTCGTGTGCTGCATGAACTGGCTGTTCGGTGTCGCCGGGATCGTGTTCGCGGTACGCGCCGCCCACGCCCGCGACCGGGGACGCGCGGTCCAGGCCGAGACGCTCACGCGCTACTCCTGGTACTGCCTGGGCGCGGCCGGGGTGATGCTCTTCGTGATGCTGGTGCTGACGCTGGTGATGTTCACCCAGGCGGGCTCCTGGATCCAGGGAATCGTCCCGGTCACCAACTACTGAGCCGTGTTTGGCGGACGGGGCCACGGGGCACCGCGTCTGCACGGAGCACGGGGATCACCAGCGGGAGCGGGGACGACCGTGGGAGCGGCACGAGACGGGTCCGGGAAGCAGGGGGAGGGGGACGAGCGGTGATGAACGGCGGAGGCGGTCCGAAGGCCTTCTGGGAGAGGAAGCACGGCTTCACACCGGGGTCCCCGCCCGGGGGCGGCCGGGGGCGCCCCGCGCACTCGGCGCCGTTCCGGCTGCCCGGCTCGCCGAGTGCGCCCGGACCGGGCGGTGCGTCAGGCGTGCCCGGACCGCCCGGCCCGGGCGGACACGCCGCCGGTCCCGCCCCGGGGAGCGCCTCCCTGCTGACGGCGCACCCCGACCCGGCGCTCCCGCCTGGGGCGGTTCCCCCTGCGGCCCCTCCCGCCCGTGTGGGCGGCGCCGTGGCCGCGCTGGTGGTGGCCGTCCTCAGCGCGGCGGGGTCGATACTGATGATGTACCTGGGCTTCTGGTTCTTCCTGCTGGTGGTGAACGTGCCCGGGGTCTGGTTCGGCATCTCGACGCTGCGCGGGCTTTCCGACCCCGAACGGGTGGAGCGTTACATTCGGTACACCTGGGCCTGCAACTTCGCGTACTTCGCCCTGTTCGTCCTGTTCCTCATTCCGGTCGTCGTCCTGGCCATGATGATGCTCCTGTTCACCTACTGACCGGCCCTCCCCCGGACCGGTCCTCCCACCCCCCGGTGCCGCGCGCACCACGATCCACGGAGAAGCACCAGCGTGAACGACAACTGGCGGCACAGCGGCCCTCCCCCGGGCCACGGCCCCGGCGGCAACGACGCGTACAAGGACTCGACCGGCGGGTACAGCCCGTACGGCGGCTACGGCGCCCTCGGGAGCGGCTACGGCCCCGGACAGCCCCATCCAGGCGGCCCCTACCCGGGCGGCGGGTACCCGGGCGGCCCCTACCGGGAACAGAGGAGCGCGTCCAGTGCGATCACCGCCCTGGTGGTGTCCCTCGTCCTGGTGCTGACCTGCTGCGGTTTCCTGGGCATCGTCGGCACGGTCTTCTCCGCCCTCGCGATCTCGGAGAAGTCCGACCCCGACAAGTACCAGCGCTACACCCGCGTCGCCTGGATCTCCAACGGCGTGATCCTGGCTCTGGTGGCCCTCATCCTCACTTACATCGTGATCGCCGTCGCCTCCGACATGTGACCCGACGCCTCCGGCCGCGCTCCCCCTCCCCGCCCTCCCGGCTGCTCCCGGGGCGTCACGACCGCCGTCCCGGGGCCGGACAGCCCACCGGGGCATGGGCACGGACCCCGCGGGCATGATCGGGGGGCCGGATGCGTTGCATCTGTGGCCGCCCCCGCCCCGCGAGATTGAAGGTCCGTGTTGTCCTGCCTGATCGTCCAGTCCGACAAGACGCTCCTGCTGGAGGTCGACCACGAGCTCGCCGGCGAGTGCCGCCGGGCCATCGCCCCCTTCGCCGAGCTCGAACGCGCGCCCGAACACGTGCACACCTACCGGATCACACCGCTGGCCCTGTGGAACTCCCGTGCCGCCGGGCACGACGCCGAGCAGGTCGTGGACGCGCTGATCCGGTTCTCCAAGTTCCCGGTGCCGCACTCGCTGCTGGTGGACATCGCCGAGACGATGGACCGCTACGGGCGGCTGCGGATCGTGGGCGACCCGCGCCGTGGCCTGGTCCTGGAGTCCTCCGACCGCGCCGTGCTGGAGGAGGTCGTCCGCGCCAGGAAGCTCAAGGGCATGCTGGGCGAGCGGCTGGGCGAGGACTCGGTCGCCGTGCACCCGAGCGAGCGCGGCAACCTCAAGCAGGCGCTGCTCAGGATCGGCTGGCCCGCCGAGGACCTGGCCGGGTACGTCGACGGCGAGGCGCACCCGATCGACCTCGACCAGGACGGCTGGGAGCTGCGCGGCTACCAGAAGGAGGCCGCGGAGAGCTTCCACGCGGGCGGATCCGGCGTGGTGGTCCTGCCGTGCGGCGCGGGCAAGACCGTGGTCGGCGCGGCGGCGATGGCCATGACCGGGGCGACCACGCTCATCCTGGTGACGAACACGGTGTCGGTACACCAGTGGAAGACCGAGCTGCTGCGGCGCACCTCGCTGACCGAGGACGAGATCGGCGAGTACTCGGGCACCCGTAAGGAGATCCGCCCCGTCACCATCGCCACCTACCAGGTCATGGCGGCCAAGCGGAAGGGCGTGTACACGCACCTGGAGCTGTTCGACGCCCGTGACTGGGGCCTGGTCGTCTACGACGAGGTGCACCTGCTGCCCGCGCCGATCTTCCGGATGACCGCCGACCTCCAGGCCCGGCGCCGGCTGGGCCTGACCGCGACCCTGGTGCGCGAGGACGGCCGCGAGGGCGACGTGTTCTCACTGATCGGCCCCAAGCGCTACGACGCCCCGTGGAAGGACATGGAGAACCAGGGGTGGATCGCCCCCGCGGACTGCGTCGAGGTGCGGG
The DNA here is from genome assembly GCF_965343085.1 of Nocardiopsis synnemataformans. NCBI lineage: Bacteria > Bacillati > Actinomycetota > Actinomycetes > Streptosporangiales > Nocardiopsidaceae > Nocardiopsis > Nocardiopsis synnemataformans. The sequence goes on from NZ_CBDRFA010000103.1 coordinate 5,028, forward strand.
TGGACCTGTCGGAGGCCGAGCGGCTGGCGTACGCGACCGCCGAGCCGGAGGACCGCTACCGGTTCTGCGCCTCCTCCGAGACCAAGACCTCCGTGGTGCGGGAGATCGTGGAGCGCCACCCCGAGGAGCAGGTGCTGGTCATCGGCTCCTACATCGACCAGCTGGACGAGCTCGGCGCGTCGCTGGGCGCGCCGGTGATCAAGGGCGAGACCCGCAACAAGGAGCGCGAGCGCCTCTTCGACGCCTTCCGCTCCGGAGACCTGAGAACGCTGGTGGTGTCGAAGGTCGCGAACTTCTCCATCGACCTGCCCGAGGCCGGTGTCGCGGTGCAGGTGTCGGGGTCCTTCGGCTCACGGCAGGAGGAGGCGCAGCGGCTCGGCCGGGTGCTGCGCCCCAAGTCCGACGGCCGCGCCGCCCGGTTCTACGCCGTGGTGGCACGGGACACCCTCGACCAGGACTACGCCGCGCACCGCCAGCGCTTCCTCGCCGAGCAGGGGTACGCCTACCGGATCACCGACGCCGGCGACCTGCTGTCGGGCGAGGAGATCTGACCGCCGCGGGCGCCGCCCGCGGCGTGCCACCGCTCAGAAGGACGGCAGACCGCCCATGACGTAGGTGCCCGCGGCGATCCCCCAGGCCACCAGGGAGTAGCTCAGGGTGCGGGTGCGCAGGAGCCGGTCGCCCCGCACGGACGGCGCGGTGAAGGCAGCCACGAGGAGGGCCATGCCGAGCAGGGCGGGGATGGCGGAGGCCAACGCGAAGAGCTGGGTCTGGGAGGCGCACGCGGTGTAGCCGGATGTGCCGGGATCACCACAGAACACGTCGTTCCCCGATCGTTCGGTGCGGTCGGTACTCCCCGACCGTACCGTTTCGGCGGGGGCGCGCCGTCAATGACCACGGCCGTATCCCGGCTCCCCCGCGGATGCCGCCCGTCTCCGCACGCCCCGCACCGCGCCCCGGAACACACCGAGCCGGATTCCGTTTTTGGCTCCGCACCTCCCGTGCGCTCTTTACACGAGCCCATTCCGTGTCCAATCATGAGGGCACAGCAGCTCCCCCAGCGGCCAGGAGGTCCCCCGTGCCCGACTCCCCCGTCCCCACCCCGCCCGCACCCACCCCGCCCGCGCCCCCACCCGCGGAGCACCGCACCGGCTTCCACTCGCTCCGGGGCGGCGGCCTGAACTGGGACTCGCTCCCGCTCAGGCTGTTCGCCAAGGGCAACGCCCGGTTCTGGAACCCGGCGGACATCGACCTGAGCCAGGACGCCGAGGACTGGAAGGAGCTGGGCGAGGAGGCCCGGGTGCGGATCCTGCGGCTGTGCGCGTTCTTCGTGGCGGGCGAGGAGGCGGTCACGGAAGACATCCAGCCCTTCCTGCGCGCCATGGCCGCGGAGGGGCGCCTGGGCGACGAGATGTACCTGACCCAGTTCGCGTTCGAGGAGGCCAGGCACGTCCAGGCGTTCCGGCTGTGGCTGGACGCGCTCGGGGTCCACGAGGACCTGCACGGGTACGTGGACGCCAACCCGGGCTACCGGACGCTGTTCTACGAGGAGCTGCCCGGCTCCCTGGAGACGCTGCTGGAGGACCCGAGCCCCCGCAACCAGGTGCGCGCCTCGGTGACCTACAACCACATCATCGAGGGCTCGCTGGCGCTGACCGGGTACTACGCCTGGAACCACGTGTGCACGGTGCGGGACGTCTTCCCGGGGATGCGCCAGATCGTGCGCAGGATCGGCGACGACGAGCGGCGCCACATGGCGTGGGGCACCTTCACGTGCCGCCGCCACGTCGCGGCCGACGACGCCAACTGGGACGTGGTGCGCGAGCGGCTGGACGAGCTGCTGCCGCACGTGATGTCCACGGTGGAGCGCGGCGAGGAGCCCTCGGACGACCCGGCGACGCAGCGCTACGAGCTTCCGCCGGGGGAGCTGGTCCGCTACGCGGGCGACCGCGCGCTGCGCCGGCTCGGCGCGATCGAGTCCGCGCGCGGGGTGCCCGTGTCGCGGATCGACCTGGACGCCACGCCCGAGGACCTGGAGGAGCGGTTCGGCGAGGAGGACCGGGAGGTCATGCGGAGGCTGGCGGCCCGGGACTGAACCCGCCGGGCCCGCTCAGACGGCGCTGCGCGGGGCGCTCCTGGGCGCGTGCCACAGCTCGCGGCGCCCGCGTTCGGCCTCCAGGGCGATGCGTCCGAACGGCTCGGTCCGCCAGTCGTCCCCCTCCCGGTGGTTGGCGTAGAGCACCTCGCCGTCGCGGGAGAGCACGTAGAGCGAGTCCACCAGCCGGTGGGTCTCCAGGAACTCCACCGTGTTGGGGACACCCAGATAGAAACGGTCATGGTGAAGTTCGGGCATCCACCTGCCGAAACCCTGGTCGGCGCGGGCACGGGCGTAGCGGTCGGCGATCGCGAATCCGCTGTTGGAGCTGTGGGTGGCCACGAAGGCGACCTCCACCCGGTATCCGGCGTCGCGGAACCCCTCCACCCAGGACGCGGCCCAGTCGGCGCGGCCCAGGGGGTGGCTGCACACCGCGTCCACGCGGCCCGCGCGCAGGTGCGCCATGGCGAGCCCGTGCAGGCCGCCGACCTGCCTGGCCAGGGAGGAGGAGGCGGCGCGGTCGTCCGCGGTCATCGCCCACTCGTAGTCGGGCGCCAGGCGCAGCAGGTCGTCGCCGTCGTAGCTGACGGTGCCCTCGGGCAGGAACGGCAGGACGAGGCGCTGGAGGGTGGACTTGCCCGAGCCGGGCTGGCCGCCGAGGAGCAGGAGCCGGGGCCGCTCGCGGGCCGGTCCGGTGAGCCGGTCGCGGAGCGCGAGGTCGAACAACGCGTCCAGATCGGCCCCGGCCAGGGCCCCGCCCGGTTCCTCGGGGGTCGCGCCGTCGCGGACGCGGATCGGCTCGGCCCGCAGTTCGGCGACGACGCCGGGGAGTTCGCGGTTGACCCGGGCGACCTCCTCATCGCCGAGGAAGGGCAGCCGGGCCTCCTGCGCGAGGAGCTCGGCGGCGCGCTCCCGGAGCCCGGTCCTGCTCAGACAGGCGCCGACGGCCGCACTGTAGAGGTTGTAGGCCCGTTCACGGGCCTGCCTGGAACCGGCCTCCTGCGCGGGGAACCCGCCGCAGGCGCTGTCCTCCACCAGGGTTCGCTCGCCCACCTGTGGGATCGTCATCTGTGTCCGCCCTTCACCCACCGGGGATGCTAGTGCCTCCCCTGCCCCGGGGTGCGGGGTTCGGCGCTGTTGGCCGGAGGCGGCCAGGAGAACGGGGCGGGACGCGGCGCGCCCCACCCCGTCAGGCCGGTCAGGCCGCGGAGCACGTCACCTCGGGTGCGCTGTTGCTACCGCCGTGGGTCGCGGTGAACCCGAACTCGGTGCTGCCCCCGGCGCTGAGCGTGCCGTTCCAGCCGAGGTCGGACGCGGTGACCTGCGAACCGCTGCTGGCGAACTCGGCGTTCCAGCCCTGGCTGAACCGCTGTCCGTCGGCGTAGGTCCACGTCACGGTCCAGCCGCTGAGGGAGTCGTCGGCGGTGACCGTCACCGCCGCCTGGAAACCGTTGCCCCACTCGCTGACGATCCTGTAGTCGGCCGTGCAGCCCTCGCCCGCGGGCGGGTCGGTGGGCTCGTCGGGATCGGTCGGCTCGTCGGGGTCGGTGGGGTACTCGGGGGCGTTCACCGCCATGTCGTAGGCGGCCTGGGGCACGAACTGCCCCGCGGGAGCGATGCAGCCGTCGGCCTCACCCGGCAGCTTGGTCCAGATGAAGGCGTCGATCAGCGGGTTCCCGGTGTCGGTGCTGCTGGGGCGGCCGATCATCCGTCCCGGCGGGTCGCACCACTCGCCGTCGGCGGCGGGACCGTTGCCGTTGCGGCTGGTGTCGACCACGGCGCCGAGCCCGGGCACACCCGTCGCGGAGATGACGGCCTCGGCGAAGGAGACCTCGTCCTCGGTCCAGTTGTAGTTGGAGGTGTTGGTGGCGATGCCGTGGGCGCTGTCCGCGATGTCCGCGCCGTTGAGCAGGTCGGCGGCCTCCTGCGGGTCCAGCCAGGCCGAGTGCCCGATGTCGAAGTAGACCCTGGCCTCGGAGGAGCCCTCCATGAGCGCCTTGCCCGCGTAGGCCATGGAGTCCAGGAGTTCGGACGGATCGCTACAGCCGCTCACCAACGGCAGGGCGTCGGGCTCCAGGACGATGGTGGCGGATCGGCCCTCCAGGCCCGCGGCGACCTCGTCGACCCAGGCGCGGTAGGCGTCGTGGCTGGGCGCCCCGCCGCCGCTGTGGTTGCCGCAGTCGCGGCCGGGGATGTTGTAGACCACCAGGATGGGGGCCTGGCCCTGGGCGTCGGCGGCGCTGACCACCGCGTCCACGTCGTCGCGGACCTCGTCGGGGTTGTACTGGGTGAACCAGGTGGCCTGGGCGACCGAGGCGATACGGTCGCGGATGACGTCGGCCCGGGGGTCGTTCGGATTCTCCTCGGCCCAGACGGCCGCCGACGTGTCGGGGTTGACGTAGAACTCGGACTCGGCGGCCGAGGCGGGCGCTGTGCTGAGCAGCGCCGTTCCCAGGGCCAGGGCCGAGACGGAGCTCACTGCTGCTCCGATGGCTATGCGTGTGCGGGACATGAGCCTTCCTTCGGTGTGGTGTTCCCCGGTTTCCCCTGCTTTCCTTTACTGCGCGCATGGGAGCGCTCCCAAAAAGTCACGTTACCCCGCGGAGCCCCTTTCCCCCAGAGGAGTAACGACTGTGTTTCCCAAAGGTGACATCTACGCCCTGACATAGGGTGGTCACATGTCGCCCACCCCGCCCTCCTCCCCCGCCGTCATCGACGCCCTCGCCTGGGTCCACGTCCACGAGGGGCGTCTGCTGTGCGTCCGCACCGACGGGGTGGACCTGTTCTACCTGCCCGGCGGCAAGCGCGAGCCCGGGGAGAGCGACGAGGCCGCGGTGGCCCGCGAGGCCCTGGAGGAGGTCAGCGTGGTGCTGCGACCGGACACGGTCCGCCGGATCGCGGTGATCGACGAGGCCGCCCACGCCCAGGGCCCGGGCGCCCGTGTGCGCCTGTCGTGCCACACCGCCGAGTACGACGGCGAGATCTCGGCGGACAACGAGATCGCCGAACTCGCGTGGATCGGCTTCGCCGACCGCCGACGCTGCGCCCCGGCGGTGCGCCGCCTCATCGAACTCCTCCACACCGAGGGCACCGTCCACTGACCCGGGCCCGGACCGGAGCTCACCCCGCCCCTCCCCACCCCGAAAAAATGAGTGGCCCGCACCCATCCCTCTGGTTACAGTTCGGGAACTGTGCGCACACTTCCCCAGCCCACTGGCGTTCCCGAACACCGGTCGGCCGACCGGTTCCTGTGGTGGCTCATCCGGAGGGAACGCCGCTCACTGCTGTGGTCGGGGACCACCACGGGCGTCCTCATGCTCGACGGCGTACTCATCTCCGCCGCACTCGGCGCCGCCCTCGACTCCGGGATCACCCGCGGGGACCCGGGCGCCCTCCTCGGCTGGTTCGGCGTCCTCAGCGCGATCATCGCGGTCTCCATCGCACTCGTCCCCCTCTCCCACCGGGCCGACTGCTTCAACTGGTACGCGTCCGCCTACCGCACCATCCAGGTGGTCACCAACCACTCCGTGCGCATGGGGCCCACGCTCACCAGGCGACTGCCCTCCGGCGAGGTGGTGGCCGTGGGCACCGAGGACATCAACCGCATCGGCGACTTCTACGAGACGGTGGGCCAGCTCCTGGCCGCCTTCGTGACGGTGACCGCGGTCAGCGCCTTCATGCTCACCTCGCACGTCACCTTCGGCGTCATCATCCTGGTGTCGGTCCCGCTCATCATGGCGGGGATGGTGCCCCTGCTGAGCCTGTTCTCCCGCCGCCAGGAGCACCAGCGCGACCGGCAGGCCGAGCTCACCACCCTGGCCACCGACCTGGTCGCGGGCCTGCGCGTACTCCGGGGCGTGGGCGGCGAGCGCACCGTGGACCACCGCTACCGCACCGCCTCCCAGCGGGTCCGCTCCGCCACCCTGCGCGTGGGCTGGGTGGACGCCGCCCTGAACGCCGTGCGCGAACTCCTCCCCGGGCTGCTCCTGGTCGGCATCGTCTGGTACGGCGCGCGCCTGGCCCTGACCGGGGAGATCACCGTCGGCCAGCTCGTCGCGTTCTACGGCTACACCGGCACGCTCTCCACGGCCGTGCGCCACCTGATGCGTTCCCTGTCCCTGTTCGTCTCGGCCCGGGTGGCCGCGGGGCGCGTGGTGCGCGTGCTGCGCCTGGAGCACGACCACCCCGACCCCGAGCGTCCCGCGCCGGAACCGGCCGGCCCCTGCGACCTGCACGACCCCGGCAGCGGGGTGACCCTCGCCGCGCACCGCACCACCGGCGTGGTCTGCGCCGACCCCGCCGACGCCACCGCCATCACCGAACGCCTGGGGCGCTACCGGGACGAGGAGGGCGCGGACGCCGTGCTGGTCGAGACGGCCACCGGCCGGACCGTGCGCCTGCGCGACCTGCCCCGGTCCCAGGTGCGCCGCCGCGTCCTGGTGGCCACCAACGACGCGCACCTGTTCTCCGGAACCCTGCGCGACGAACTGTCCCCGGACCAGGGGATCTCCGACGAACGCCTCGCCGAGGTCGTGCGCGCCGCGCACGCGGACGACGTGGTGCGCCAGTCCACCGCCGGGCTGGACGCGCTGCTCACCGAGCGCGGCCGCGAGTACTCCGGTGGCCAGCAACAGCGCCTGCGCCTGGCCCGCGCCCTGGCCCTGGATCCGGAGATCCTGCTCCTGGTGGAGCCCGCTTCCGCCGTGGACGCCCACTCCGAGGCCGCGATCGCCGCGGGACTGCCCACCGAGCGGGCGGGGCGCACCACCGGCCTGGTCACCACCAGTCCGCTGCTGCTCGACCACACCGACCGCGTGCAGTTCGTCGAGGGGGGCCGCCTCACGGCCGAGGGGACCCATCGCGGCCTCCTCGCCGAGTCCCCCCGCTACGCCGCCACCGTCCTGCGCGCCGTTCCCACGGAGGGGAAGCCATGACCCGGGCCGCCGACGACGCCGAGACCCTCGGCCCGCCCGAGGCGTCCGCGGCGTCCAGAACATCCGGCGGGCCCGGCACGTCCGCCACGTCCCAGACATCCGGGACGTCCCAAACATCCGGGGCGCCCCAGGTACCCATCCCCGCACCCACGGAGCACCACGCGGCGGGACTGCCGATCGCGCCGGTCGCGGCCGTGTGGAGGCGGCTGCGCCGCGCCGGGCGCGAGCACGGACGGCTGCTCGCCGTCGTCGTGCTCCTGTACGGGACGGCCGCGCTCATGGCGCTGGCCTCACCCTGGATCCTGGGCCTGATCATCGACACCGTGCGCGCGGGCGGGGCCTCAGCCGGGCCCCTCTCCGGAACCACGGACCAGGCGGCCTCGCGCGTCGACGTGCTCGCCGGACTCATCGTCGTGGCGCTGGTGCTGCACGCCGGGTTCACCCTGGCGTCCGTGGCGGCCTCGATCCGGTTCGGCGAGAGCGTGCTGGCCGAACTGCGCGAGGAGTTCGTGCGCGCGGTGCTCCGGCTCCCGATGGGAGTGGTGGAGCGGGCGGGCACGGGCGACCTGGTGGCGCGCACCGGCCGCGACATCGGCCACCTGAGCCACACCGTGCGCGTCTCGGTACCGGTGATGGCGGTGAGCTCGGTGACCCTGGTGGTCGTCACCGCGGCGCTGGCCGTCCTGCACCCGCTCCTGTTGCTGGCGTGGCTGCCGTCCGTGCCCGTGCTGTGGGTGTCCACGCGCTGGTACGCCCGCAGGGCCCCGGACGGGTACGTGCGCGAGCTGGGCACCTACTCGGAACTGACCCAGAGCGTGACCGACACCGTGGAGGGTGCGCACACCATCGAGTCGCTGGGACGGCAGGCCCGGCGGATCGCGCTCAACGAGCAGAAGGTGGGCCGGGCCTACGCGGCGGAGCGGTACACGCTGTGGCTGCGCTGCGTCTGGTACCCGCCGCTGGAACTCGGGTACATGCTCCCGATCGCGCTGACCTTCCTGGTGGCGGGCCTGCTGTACGCGGACGGGTCGCTGAGCCTGGGCGGGATCGCCACCGCGGTCTTCCTCAGCAGGCAGATGGGGCGGCCCCTGGACCAGCTGCTGGACCAGGTGGACAGCCTGATGATGGGTTTCACGAGCATGCGCAGGCTGTTGGGCGTGGAGCTGGCCGGGGAACCGGCCGAGAAGGCGCCCCTGCCCTCCGTGGCGGACGCGCCCCGGAACGCCCGACCCGGCGAGGTGCGGGTGGAGGACGTGCGCTTCGGCTACACCGGCACGGAGGTCCTGCACGGCGTCGACCTGGTACTGGCGCCCGGCGAACGCCTGGCCGTGGTGGGCCCGAGCGGCGCGGGCAAGTCGACCCTGGGCAAGCTGATCGCGGGCGTGCACCCGCCCACTTCGGGCGGTGTCCGCGTGAGCGGGGCGCCGGTGTCGGGCCTGCCTCCCGAGGAACGGCGCGCGCGGGCGATCCTGCTGAGCCAGGAGAGCCACATGTTCCGGGGAACGATCGCCGAGAACCTGGCGCTGGCGCTGGACCGGCCCGAGGGCGCGGCCGCGGTGGACGAGGAACGCCTCTGGGAGGCCCTGACCGCCGTGGACGCCGAGCCCTGGGTGCGCGCGCTGCCGGACGGGCTGGGCACGCGGGTGGGGTCGGGCAACGCCTCGCTGGACCCGGCCCACGTGCAGCAGCTCGCCCTCGCCCGCGTGGTGCTGGCCGACCCGGACGTGCTGGTGCTGGACGAGGCCACGTCCCTGATGGACCCGCGTTCGGCCCGCCATCTGGAGCGCTCGCTGGCGGGGGTGCTGTCGGGCCGTACGGTGGTGGCCATCGCGCACCGGCTGCACACCGCGCACGACGCCGACCGGATCGCGGTGGTGGAGGACGGCCGGATCAGCGAACTGGGCAGCCACGACGAGCTGCTGGCCCGCGGCGGCTCCTACGCCGACCTGTGGCGGGCCTGGCACGGCGCGGGCTGACGGCGGTGCCCCACAGACCACGATCGGCACATCGGCGATGGGTGGTCGGTGATCAGCGGACAGCACGACTGACTTCTCCGGGCCGCTGTTGTCCGCGCCCTCAGGAGGGCCACTGGTCGGGGCCGGGGAACCTGGACGTGTCCAGCTCGACGTCGAAGGGCTCCGGCAGCCGGATCTTCGCGCCGAAGTCCACGGTCGTGGCGTGGTTGTAGCGGCCGTTGCCGGGCTGCTCGTAGAGGGTGACCGACGGCCCCGCCTCGTCCCAGGCGTCGATCAGCAGGTAGAGCGGGACCGGCGCGTGCGCGTAGCCCCACAGCTTCTTCCTGCGGTCGGTGTCCCTGCTGCTCCGGGAGACGATCTCGACCACCAGCTCCGCCTCGTCCGCCGGGCAGGGAGTCCGTGACGGATCGAGGACGACGTCCTCCGGCATGACAACGAGGTCAGGCATGTAGAGCCGCTCGACCATCGGCAACTGGATGCCCAGGGTCTGATAGACATCCCAGTCGTCGGGAAGGACCTGCCCGAGCATCCGGTTCACCCGGACCGCGATGTAGTTGTGGGGGTCAGACGGGGGGGCCACGAGCACGACTCCGTTGTCATCGATGATCTCGGCCCGCCAACCGTCGGGCACGTCCAGCTCTCGCCAGGTGCCCAGCAGGTAGTCCCATTGCGACAGCCCCACCGCCGGGGCGGCTTCCGTCATCAGCAGACTCATTTCGCCTTGCACCTCCGAACAGGGACTGTAACGCTCCGTGTCCCCGTCCGCCCGACACTTCGCAGAATAACCCCGGCTTTCCGCGAACGACAGTGCCGCTTCGGCGATCCCGGCGTTCCCAGTGTTTCCGGTCCCGGTCCCGACCCCGGAAAAGGCGAAACCGGGCGACCCCCGAAGGGGCCGCCCGGTCGTCGCGGGCGAGGTCGCGTATCCGGACCTCAGACACCTGCGGGCCCGGGGGCCCGAGGTCTCACGGACCTACTAGAAGTCCATGCCGCCCATGCCACCGGTCGGGTCGCCGGCGGGAGCGGCGGCCTTCTCCGGCTTCTCGGCGATGACGGCCTCGGTGGTCAGGAACAGACCGGCGATGGAAGCCGCGTTCTGCAGAGCCGAGCGGGTGACCTTGGTCGGGTCGATGACGCCGTCCTTGAACAGGTCGGTGTACTCGCCGGTGGCGGCGTTCAGGCCGAACCCGGGCTCCAGGTTCCGGACCTTCTCCGCCACGACGCCGCCCTCGAGGCCGGCGTTGATGGCGATCTGCTTGAGCGGCTCGGCGATGGCGCGACGCACGATGTCGGCGCCGATGGCCTCGTCGCCCTCCAGCTCCAGCTTCTCGAAGGCCGGGACGCTGGCCTGGAGCAGAGCGACACCACCGCCGGGCAGGATGCCCTCTTCGACCGCGGCCTTGGCGTTGCGGACGGCGTCCTCGATGCGGTGCTTGCGCTCCTTGAGCTCCACCTCGGTGGCGGCACCGGCCTTGATGACGGCCACGCCGCCGGCCAGGCGGGCGAGACGCTCCTGGAGCTTCTCGCGGTCGTAGTCGGAGTCGGTGCGCTCGATCTCGTTGCGGATCTCGTTCACGCGACCGGCGATCGCGGTGGCGTCACCGGCGCCGTCCACGATGGTGGTCTCGTCCTTGGTGACGACGATCTTGCGGGCGCGGCCGAGCATGTCGAGCTCGGTGCTCTCCAGCTTGAGGCCGACCTCCTCGGTGATGACCTGGCCGCCGGTCAGCACGGCGATGTCGCCGAGCTGGGCCTTGCGGCGGTCACCGAAGCCCGGGGCCTTGACGGCGACGGACTTGAAGGTGCCGCGGATCTTATTGACGACCAGCGTCTGGAGGGCGCCGCCCTCCAGGTCCTCGGCGATGACGACCAGCGGGCGGCCGGCCTGGAGGACCTTCTCGACAACCGGCAGGAACTCGTTGTTGTTCGAGATCTTGGAGTTGACGATGAGGATGTAGGGGTCCTCGAGGACCGTCTCCATGCGCTCCAGGTCGGTGGCGAAGTAGGGCGAGATGTAGCCCTTGTCGAAGCGCATGCCCTCGGCGAGCTCGAGCTCCAGCCCGAAGGTCTGGCCCTCCTCGACCGTGATGACGCCTTCCTTGCCGACCTTGTCCATGGCCTCGGCGATGGTCTCGCCGATCTGGGGGTCGCCGGCGGAGATCGAGGCGGTGGAGGCGATCTGCTCCTTGGTCTCGATGTCCTTGGAGAGGTTGCCGAGCTCCTCGTTGATGCGCGCGACGGCGGACTCGATGCCGCGCTTGAGGCTGATCGGGTTGGCGCCGGCGGCGACGTTGCGCAGACCCTCGCGGACGAGGGCCTGGGCGAGCACGGTGGCGGTGGTGGTGCCGTCACCCGCGACGTCGTCGGTCTTCTTGGCGACCTCCTTGACCAGCTCGGCCCCGATCTTCTCCCACGGGTCCTCGAGCTCGATCTCCTTGGCGATGGAGACACCGTCGTTGGTGATCGTGGGGGCGCCCCACTTCTTCTCCAGGACGACGTTGCGGCCCTTGGGGCCGAGCGTGACCTTGACGGCGTCAGCGAGCTGGTTCATGCCGCGCTCGAGGCCGCGACGGGCCTCCTCGTCGAACGCGATCAGTTTGGCTGCCATTGAGTTCTTGTCCTCCCGTGACCGGGCTGATACGCGATGGGACGAGGCATGCGCCCGCGACGGACGACCGCGGACCCTCCGGCAACCCTGCTGCCGGGGACCGCGATCTCGCAGCCTCGATCCGGTTAGCACTCAGTCAAGGCGAGTGCTAACCAGTTCCCTTTTTAGCACTCGACCCCGGCGAGTGCAAACGATGTGGTCACGATTTCCCATCCCGACATTTCCGCGTCTACCTGCACAAACACCGTATGACATGGGGGTTTTCCGCGTTGAGCGGACGGAGCCGCGCACCGGTTCCCCCTTTCCCGGCGCACGGCTCCGACCCGGCTCCAAGGCTCCCGGCCCGGCCCCGGCCCGGCGCGCGACAGCGGCGCCCGGGTCAGGAGCTGAGGCGGCGCATCGCCCGCGACCCCCCGGCCAGCGCCGCGACCGCGAGCACCACCGCCACGGCCCAGCCGACGGCGACCGACGCGTCCCACTGCCCGGCGAACAGGGCGCGCTCGGCGTCCACCACGTAGGCCACCGGGTTGGCCCGCGAGAGCGCGTACAGCCACGGCGGCGCCAGTTCCATCGGCAGCAGCACGCCGGACAGCAGCATCAGCGGCATGATCAGCGTCTGCACGATGGGCGCGAACACGTAGGTCTGCTTGACCGCCAGGGCCGTCAGGTACGACAGCGTGGACAGCCCGACGCCCAGGACGGCGAGCAGGAGCAGCCCCACGACGGCGCCCGCCAACGACGCGTCGAACCCGAGCGGCACCACCAGCACGAGGATGAGCACCATCTGCGCCAGCATGAGCACCACGTCGCGCAGGACCCGTCCCAGCAGCAGCGAAACCCGGCTCACCGGGGTGGCCAGCAGCCGCTCGTGCGCTCCGGAGGACATCTCCGGCAGCAGCCCGAAACCGGCGAACCCGGCCGTGAACAGGCCGAGCATCACCAGCAGACCGGGCACGAACCACTGCCACGGGTCCTGTCCCTCGGCACCGGCCAGCCCCGTCAGCAGCGGCGCGAACAGCACCAGGTACAGCACCGGTTGCAGCATGCCGAAGAGCAGCATCAGCGGCCGGTGCAGGAACGGCCGCATCTGGCGGGCGAAGACGGTCGCGGTGTCGCGCACCAGGCCCGGCCCCCGCATCGCGGGCGCCTTCCCCCCGGTCGCCTTCGCCGCGGACTCCTTCGCCCCGGTCCTCTCCTCCCCGGTCGCCTCCGCGGGAGTTCCGGTCACCTCGTGGAAGCTCATGCCCCCTCCTCCCTCAGGCTGCGTCCGGTCAGGGTCAGGAACACGTCGTCCAGGGTGGGCCGCTGCACCCGGACGGCGAGCAGCGGGACTCCGGCCGCGTCCAGCCCGCGCAGCAGCTCGGGCAGCACGGTGTCCCCGCGTTCCACGCGCAGGCGCACCTCGGCGTCGCGCCCCGCGTGCGCGAGCACCTCCGCCGTTCCGGCGGAGGGCACCCGCTCGGCGATCCCGGCGGCGGTGCGCGCCTGTTCGGCGTTCGGCACGGTGAGGGTGACCAGGTCGCCGGAGACCTTGCCCTTGAGTTCGTCGGCGGTGCCGTCGGCGATGACCCTGCCGTGGTCGATGACCAGGACCCGCTCGGCCATGTCGTCGGCTTCGTCGAGGTAGTGGGTGGTGAGCACGACCGTGGTGCCCGTCCGGTCGCGCAGCCGGGCGATGTGCTCCCACAGGTTGGCGCGGCTGTGCGGGTCGAGTCCGGTGGAGGGCTCGTCCAGGAACAGCAGCTTCGGCTCGTGGATGAGCCCCATGGCGATGTCGAGGCGCCTGCGCTGTCCGCCGGAGAGCTTGGTGACCTCGCGGTCGGCGGCCCCGCCCAGCTCCAGCTGGTCGAGGAGTCCGTCGGCGCGGCGGCGCGCGGTGCGCCGGTCGAGCCCGTACAGCAGCCCCTGCGTGTACAGCTCCTCCCGGGCCCGCTGGTCCTCCCCGGCGCCGTGCCCCTGGCCGACGAAGCCGATCCCCCGGCGCACCTTGGCGGGTGCGGTGCGGACGTCGTGCCCCGCGACCACGGCGGTGCCCGAGGTGGGTTCCAGCAGGGTGGTGAGCATGCGCAGTGTGGTCGACTTCCCCGCGCCGTTCGGTCCGAGCAGGGCGACGAGCTCGCCCTCGGCGACGTCGACGTCGACGCCGCGGACGGCCTGGACGACCTCCTTGCCGACCCGGAAGTCGCGGGTCAGCCCACGTGTGTGGATCATCCCTCTCCTTATTAAAACTTGAGTACGAGAGAGAGTGTGCACCACCCCGACGCGATATTCAAACTTTAATAAGAGCTCGGTCCGCCCCCGGGGATCCGACCTGGGCAGCGGGGAGAGACCCGCCCGGACAGAGGGAAGTCGAGCCGACGGGACCGGAGGGCCGCCGGGTCAGCGGTCGCGGGCGGCTGCCCCCGACGCCGGGGGCAGCCCGAAGGCATCGGGGCCGTCGTCGGCCATGGTGTACTCCCCGGCCCGCAGGGTGGCGACGAGGTCGCGCGTCCAGCGGGTCTCGGCCCCGATCGTGCCCCTCCACAGGCTGAAGAGCTCACGCACGTGCGCGGGCTTGCCCCACCCGTCGGAGGGCCGCAGCTCCTCGTCGGTCCTCTCCAGCAGCTCCAGGCGCTGCTCCAGCAGGCCGACGACCTCCGCGCGCGGCAGGATGCACATGAGGGTGACCGCCGCGAAGAGCATCGCGGGGTCCTCCCTACGGGTCAGCCCCCGGCGGATGAGGCGGCGCAGCTCGGCCTCGCCGTCCTCGGTGATCGCGTAGGAGACGCGGTCGACCACCTCGTCCCCCTCGGCGACGAACTCGCGCAGCCTGCCCTCCTGGGAGAGCTTGCGCAGGGCGTGGTAGATGGAGCCCCACTTGATGTTGGCCCAGTGCTCGGTCCCCCAGTCCAGGAGCTCACGGCCCACTCGGTATCCGTGGGCCTGCCCCTCCATGCGCACCACACCCAGGACCAACAGCCGTGTCGCCGACATCTCCACCCTCGTTCGACCGGAATCCCTTCCAGCCTACGAGCAGCGACGCGGCGGTTCGGCGCGCCCCGGCCGGGCGGCGCCACGCCATCACCGCCCCTGGGCGCACGGGTTGTCGGCGGACGACGAAGGGGCGGCCCCGGCGCCCTGTCGCGCCGCGGCCGCCCCTCGCGGTGGGGCTCAGCAGCCCCCGGCGACCGCCGGGATGATGGAGACCTGGGCACCGTCGGCGACCTCGGTCTGGAGGCCCTTCTCGAAGCGCACGTCCTCGTCGCCGATGTAGACGTTGACGAAGCGGCGCACCTTGCCGCCGTCGTCCAGGATGCGGGCGCGGATGCCGGGGTAGTTGGCCTCCAGGTCGTCGAGGACCTCGGCCAGGGTGGCGCCCTGGGCGGAGACCTCGGAGGCGTCGTTGGTGTAGGTGCGCAGGATGGTGGGCACGCGGACGCTGGCGCTCATGGCGGACTTCCTTCTCGTGGGAGATGACGGGTGGTCGGGCGGACGGGGCCCGAGGGGCGTGTCTAGGCCAGACCGGCGTCGGTGAAGGCGCTCAGCGACGGCCTGATCGTGGCGCTCACCCCGGCGTCGACGGCGTTCAGGGTCTTGAGCCCGTCACCGGTGTTGAGCACGACGGTCTCGGCCTTCGGGTCGAGCCTGCCCTCGCGGACGAGCTTGCGCAGCACGCCGGTGGTGACGCCGCCCGCGGTCTCGGCGAAGACGCCCTCGGTGCGGGCGAGGAGCTTGATGGAGTCGACGATCTCGTCGTCGCCCACGTGCTCCACCGATCCGCCCGTGCGCTTGGCGATGTCCAGCACGTACGGCCCGTCGGCCGGGTTCCCGATGGCCAGCGACTTGGCGATGGTGTCGGGCTTGACCGGCTGGATGACGTCGATGCCCTTGTCCCAGGCCTGCGCGACCGGGGAGCAGCCCGTGGCCTGGGCGCCGAAGATCCGGTACGGGCGGTCCTCGACCAGGCCGAGCTTGACCAGTTCCTGGAAGCCCTTGTCGATCTTGGTGAGCTGGGAGCCGGACGCGATCGGGATGACGATCTGCTCGGGCAGGCGCCAGCCGAGCTGCTCGGCGATCTCGTAGGCCAGCGTCTTGGAGCCCTCGCCGTAGTAGGGGCGCAGGTTGACGTTGACGAAGCCCCAGCCCTCGCCCACCGGGTCGCCGATGAGCTCGGAGCAGAAGCGGTTGACGTCGTCGTAGTTGCCGTCGATGGCCACGACCTTGCCGCCGTAGACGGAGGCCATGACGACCTTGGCCTCCTCCAGCCCGGCGGGGATGAACACGCAGGACTCGAACCCGGCGCGCGCGGCGGCGGCGCCGACGGCGCCGGCCAGGTTGCCGGTGGAGGAGCAGGACAGGGTGGTGAACCCGAAGGTGCGGGCGGCCTCGACGGCGATGGCGACCACGCGGTCCTTGAAGGAGTGCGTGGGGTTGCCGGAGTCGTCCTTGACGTGGAGGGAGTCCAGGCCCAGCTCGGCCGCGAGGCGGTCGGCCCGCACCAGCGGGGTCAGGCCGGGTGCCATGTTGGGCAGCTCGGCGACGTTGGCCGGGACGGGCAGGAGGGAGCGGTAGCGCCAGATGCTCTTGGGGCCGCTCTCGATGTCGGCGCGGGTGACGGTCCCGAAGTCGTAGGCGACCTCAAGGGGGCCGAAGCAGAACTCGCAGGCGAACCGGGGGGTGAGCTCGTAGCGCTCACCGCACTCGCGACAGGAGAGCGCGGTACCGGGGCCGAAGGAGCGGGCGGTGGTGGGTTCGGTGGCGGTAATCGCCATGGCGAGGCGTCTCCCCTCATCTTTCCTGGCGGACACCTTGTCCCCAGGCCGGAGTTGGCACCTGTCCCAGCCGTCCCGCGGGTTCGCGGGTGTCACATGCTGGAATGGTTGCCGGGGCTTCGCAGGGCCGGTCCCTCCACCCCTCTGGATGAGCAATATGAAGTTCTGTGCGGGTCCTGTCGGATCCGCACCGCAACTGTAACGGAGGTGTCGGCCGGTTTTCCACGCCTGGTGATCCGGGTAACACGAAACGGCTCACATGGTGAGACGGAGCTGGTCCGGGCCCTGGAGGCGAGCACACCGCGCGGCGCGCGTGTGACGCGCACCCCCGCTGACCCGCGCGGGGTTTGGGGCGGCTGTCGACAGGCGAGACATAGGGGGAACCCCCTCTTCACCACCGCCCCACCCCGATCGCTTTTTCTCCGAGAGGACGACCACGTGGACAAGGCACAGATCCTCATCGCCTCCAACAGGGGACCCGTGTCCTTCTCGACCGCCGACGACGGCTCGCTGGAGCATCGGCGCGGCGGGGGCGGACTGGTGTCGGGAATGATCTCGGTCGCCACCGAGATCGACAGCATCTGGGTGTGCGCCGCCCTGTCGGACGCCGACCGGCGGGCCGCGGCGGAGGCGCCGCAGGCCCGGCTGGACCAGGCCCACGACCTGGACGGCATGCGGGTCCACATGCTGGACATCCCCCAGCAGGTCTTCGACGGCGCCTACACCGGGGTGGCCAACTCGACCCTGTGGTTCGTGCAACACATGCTGTACGACACCCCCAACAAGCCGTCCTTCGGCTCGCGGTTCCGGCGGACGTGGGAGGACTACACCGCCTACAACAACGCGTTCGCCGAGGCCCTGGTGGCCGGTGCCGCCGAGGGCGCCCGCGTGGCCGTGCAGGACTACCACCTGGCGCTGGTGCCGCGGATCCTGCGCGCGCGCCGCCCCGACCTGCGCGTCGCGCACTTCTCGCACACCCCGTGGGCTCCCCCGGAGTACTTCCGGATGCTGCCCGGGCAGGTCGCGCGCGAGCTGCTGGAGGGCATGCTGGGCGCGGACCGGCTGGGCTTCCTCAGCCCGCGCTGGGCGGACGCCTTCCTGCGCTGCTGCGAGGAGATCCTGCGCGCGAAGGTCGACTTCGGGCAGCGCACCGTGGAGCACGGCGGCCGGTTGGTCGGGGTGGGCGTGCACGCCCTGGGCGCCGACGAGGAGGGGCTGCGCCAGAGCGCCGCCGAACCGGCCGTGGCCTCGCGCCGGAGCACCCTGGAGGACGCGGTCGGCGACACGAGGCTGATCGTGCGGGTGGACCGCACGGAGCTGTCCAAGAACATCGTGCGGGGCCTGGAGGCCTACCGCGAGCTGCTGACCGCCCGTCCGGAGTGGCGGGGGCGGGTGACCCACCTGGCGTTCGCCTACCCGAGCCGGGGCGACGTGCCGGAGTACCGCGAGTACACCGACGCGGTGCTGCGGACCGCCAAGGAGATCAACGAGGAGTTCGCGACCCCCGAGTGGACGCCCCTGATCCTGGAGGTCAACGACGACTACCCGCGTTCGCTGGCCTCGTTCCAGATGGCCGACGTGCTCCTGGTCAACCCGATCCGGGACGGCATGAACCTGGTGGCCAAGGAGGGCCCGGTCCTGTCGGAGCGGGACTCGGTGCTGGTGCTGTCGCACGAGGCGGGGGCGGCGGACGAGCTGGGCGGGCACGCGCTGCTGGTCAACCCCTACGACACCGTGGAGACGGCGGAGGCGCTGCACGAGGCGCTGTCGATGCCCGGGGAGGAGCGGCGCAGGCGCAGGCAGCGGCTGGCCGAGGCGGCGGTGGCGCTGCCGCCGCGCCGGTGGTTCCAGGACCAGCTGCGCTCGCTGGGCTGAGTCCGGAGGCGTCGGGGCCCGGGTGCGCGTCCGCGCGCCCGGGTCCGCGCAGAGCCTGGGGCCCTGCGTTCGCACGGTCCCGGGTCTGCGGGTTCGGGGCCGCTGGAGCCCGGAGGCGGGGACGCGTCCGCCGTCGGGAGACGGTACGCGCCCCTGGTCGCGGCCCGGCGGGCCGGGAACCGGTCAGCCGCTGGCGCCCTCCCCGGCGTCCGCCTCGGTGAGGAGCTGCCGGATGATGTCGCTCTTGGCGTCGGCGTAGTCCTGGATACGGTCCCAGGTGCGCCCGACCAGCTCGCGCTTGACCGCGGTGTAGCGTTCGCGCGCGTCGGCGTCGGCGATGAGGAGGTCGCGGAAGCGGCGCATGCGCTCCGCCTCCTCGCACCCCCGGCTGAACACGTGCAGGTTGAGGTTGACCTCGGAGCCCTTGAACACCCGGTGCTCGTACCAGTCGGGCTCCCTGATCACCAGGGGGTACCCGGCGGCTTCGAGGTCGGGCAGGTAGGCGGCCTCGTCCGAGGAGTCGGCGACGAGGAGCAGCAGGTCGACGCAGGGTTTGGCGGCGAGGCCGGGCACCGCGGTGGAGCCGACGTGCTCGAAGAGCAGCACGCGGTCGCCGAGGGCGGCGCGGACCCTTCCGTCCTCGCGCCGGAACAGGTAGGGCCACTTGGGGTCGTACTCGGAGAGGCGGACGCGCCCGTTGACGAGATTGCGGAACTCGGGCGCGGTCCCGGCTCGCGGCTCGCCTCGTGAGGGCAGAGGAGACGCTTCGAGGGGTGACATTCTCCAAAGCCTTGTCCCCTCGGGTGCCCGCGTCAAGCCCGTCCGGCGTTGCTTACATATGCACGCGCAGACGTGACGTCACAGTTCGTCGGGGGTCCGTGACGTGCAGCGACCACGGACCGTGTCCGGTGTCCGGTTCCGGACAGGAGGGCCGAGGCGCGCGTCCGCCGGGCCCCGTCGGGCGGACGGAGCCGTACGGACCGGTTCCTAGCCGGGAACCGACACCACCAGCACCAGGGAACCCTCCAGCTCGGGTACTCCCCTCAGGTGTCCGAACCGGCGGTCCCAGGTCCCGTCGGCCAGGTCCCGGGACAGGTGGGCGGTGAACCGCTCGTGCACCGCCTCGTCCACGAAGCTCCACGCCGAGCAGGACAGGCGTGCGCCCACCTCCAGCAGGCCCTCCGGCCGCCCGTAGTAGGCCTCGTTGAACCCGTCGGAGCAGTCCAGGGGCACGGGGACGGGCACGACGGTGGTGGCGCCGCCCAGCCCCGCGGCCAGGGCGGCGATCGCGGGGTAGCGGCGGGCCTCGGTGTCCAGGACCTCGGGGGCGTACTCGTGGAGCCAGAAGTCGCGCACCAGGTCCGGGTCGCAGGTGAGCACGGCGACGGGGCCCGTGGTGACCCGCCGGGCCTCGGCCAGTCCGGCCTCCAGGTCGCGCCACTGGTGGACGCTGAACGTGGTCATGGCGGCGTCGAAGGACCCGTCGGGGAAGGGCAGGCTCTCGGCGGCGGCGTCGACCGCCGCGGGCAGGCTGTCCGGGCGTTTGGCCCGCATGCTGGCGGAGGGTTCCACGGGGGTGACCTCGCGGTCGAGGGGCTCGTAGGAGCCCGCGCCCGCCCCGATGTTGAGGACCGTGCGCGCGTCACCGAGCGCGCGGTGCACCGCGGCCGCGATCCGCGGGTCGGGGCGGCGGTGGTCGGTGTAGGTGCGGGCGATGACACCGTAGTCGGCGTCGCCAGCGCTGCCGTCGGCCATGCGCGTCATGTGCTCTCCGCCCTGTCGTGGGCGCGCCCGGGGCGGGGCGCCCGGCGGTGAGGACGCTATCCGCCGGGCGGAGCCGGACGCCAGTGCTTAACGGCCCCGCCCTCGACACAGAGGGTGTGAGTGACCCCACACCGGCGATGCCACGTGTTCGCCGGTTACGGCGCGTCCGGAACCGGAACCGGGTCGCAACAGGGACGTCCGGAACCGGGACCGCCGGAACGGGCGCGGGGGAGCCGGGGACGACCCACCACGGAACCCTCTGGAACGGGCGCGGGGGAGCCGGCCGGAACCGGGGGCGTCCCGGAACAGAAACCGTCCGTGCCCTCCCCCCGGGGGTGGGCACGGACGGGTACGACAGCTCAGTCGCCGCAGCTCAGTTTCCGCGCGTCCTGCGGCGGCGTCCGCCCTTCTTACGACGGCTGGCGGGCGTGGCCTCGGCGGCGCGCTCGGCGGCGATCAGCTCGTCCTGCTCGCGGCGCTCGGCCTTCACGCCGTAGGGATCGGCGGTGGAGCGGCGCACCCACAGGATCAGGATGAGGACGCCCAGGACCACGACGGCGCCGACGGTGACGAACCACGCCCACGCGGGCACCAGCCCCGACTGCTCGCCCTGCCCGACCAGGTCCTCGTCGATGAGCGGAACGTCCTGGGCGACGCCGGACGCCTGCTCCTCCGCGCTGGGCAGGTGCAGGGCGGGCAGGCCGTCAGGGCCGGGCTGGGAGCCGTCCACCAGCGCGTCGCGGACCTGGTCGGGCCGCAGCTGCGGGTGCTCCGCGCGCATCAGGGCGGCGGCCCCGGCGACCATCGCGGCGGCGTAGGGAGCCCCGGTCACCTCGGCCTGGCTCGGCTCCGGTCCCGCGGTCACCAGGTCGGCGCCGGGGGCGGTCAGCGCGATCATCCCGGCCCCGGGCGCACCCGGGACGAGGGCTCCGTCCTGGTCCGTCCCCGCGACCGTGAGCACGTTGGGGTCCTCGTCCTCCCCCGCCGGGCCGACGACCAGCGCGCCGTTGTCGGAGGCCTCCTGGGTGGCCTCGGCGAGGTCGGGCCCCGCGGGCTCGGGCAGCAGGATGACCTGGGCGCCCTCCTGGGAGGCGAACCGCACGGCCTCAGCCAGCCGGTCCCCCGTGGGCAGCGCGAGCACGGTGGCCTCGGGAGCCACGCCCAGGACGCCGCCGTCGGCGTCCCTGCCGTGCCCGTGGGCCGCGACCAGTCCGGCCGCGGCGTTGCCCTGCTCGACGTCGCCGTCGTTCTCACCGAACCGCGTGTCCAGCTGGATGTTGTCGACCAGGTCCGGGTGCCCCTCGTCGACGGAGACACCCAAGAGCGCGACCGTGGCTCCCTGGCCCTGGTTCTCCTCCCACAGCTCCGGGGCCCCCACGGCCTGGAGTCCCCACTGCTCGGGCCGGTAGTCGGGAACCAGGTCCGCCGCGGCCGGGACCGCGGTCAGGCCGAGGACGGCGGCGGTGGCGGCCGCGAAGGCCGCGCTGGCCCCGCCACGGGCGCGGCGTGTGTGTATCCTGTTGCGGCTGTTGCCCCCGAGCACGTCAGGCTCCCTCGAACGATGCGGTCGACGTTCCACGCGGCCCTCCGGACCCCCGTAATTCTGTCACGAGCACAGGATTCAAGCGTGGACAAGTGGCCTGAGGGGTAGAAAACGTAACTGTATCCCTGGTGCCAGTCCTGCGGTTTCGGCTCCTCATCCGGCATGTCGAGTCGCTAGCATGAGTCGGGCCGATCCGGACAAACCAATTTCCCGTCCAGGGGGTGTCCCATGCCGAATATCGGTCCGACCGAAGACGGTCAGTCGGCCCTCGCCGAGCGCGAGCAGCGCATCCTCGCCTTCGAACGCCAGTGGTGGAAGTTCGAGGGCTCAAAGGAACAGGCGATCCGTGACGAGTTCGGGTTCTCCGCGACCCGCTACTACCAGCTGCTGAACGGGCTGGTGGAACGACCGGAGGCCCTCGCCTTCGACCCGATGACCGTCAAGCGGCTGCGTCGGCTGCGCGCCGACCGCCGCCGTCAACGCAACGCACGCCAGTTGGGGATCCAGCTGCCAACTTGACCTGGCCCTGACGGGCCGGGCTTGGAGGTAGCGCCCAACTGGCTGCTGGGGTGGACTCCTCCGTCCAAACACCCCGTTATGGGGTGTCAGGGACGCGTGACTCACGCCCCGCGTTCCACACCCTCTCGCCACGGGCGGCGATGTTGTGGGAAGCGTTGCGGTCGGCGTGGGCAACGACCCCA